>DOTL01000021.1 GCA_003521145.1 Streptococcus sp.
ACAGTTGACAAAGAGCCAAAATATCACACATAAAAAACAAACTCTCCTCCATGGAAAGCTTGTTTAACTTATTAATAATCTTTAAGGGTAGATTCAACGGCTGCTTTTTCTTTTTCAATCAAGTTTACTCGTGCGGCAATTGTCTTAATTCCCATCAAGATATTACGTTCTAAGGCTTTATCACTTGTTTGTGGCTCGAAGAATGCAATATATTGATTAAGACGTTCTTGCGTTTTAAAGATTCCTGCTGGGATATTAACAAAGCTATCAAAGCTCATATCGCCACCTAGGACTGCCTTAATCCAATCCCAGTTATCTTTCGCCCAGTTCCAAACGGTTTCTTGTGCAAATGATTTGCTGAGGAAATTCATATACCATAGGTACAAGTCTTGAGGTTTAACGACATGTTTGTCTTTAAGCTGCCCTAGCACGTAGTCGAGACCTTCTTGGTTTTTAAGGTATGAAACTGCTTGAGTCAATTGACGACGGAAATTACTATCATTTGTTGTTACATATGCATTGACATAGTCTTCAACAAGAGTTAGACTGTCTTCTTGTTTCATTTGGTTAATGAGAACGAGACCACGGACACTTGCAGGGATGCTTTCAATGTTCTCTTTATGAGCTTGGAAAACACTTGCGGCCGCAAGGACTGCTGGTTGATAGTCTGCTTGAATCAAGTAGCTAAGAGCTGTTTGACGAACCATTTCGTCTTCATCTGATTCTCCATCTTTGGCATCGAAACCAAGACGCTCAAAGTCGTTTTGGAATTGACGACGTACTAAAGCCTTGTAATGCACTTCTGCTTCTGTATCCTCATCGATAAAGCGTTTCAAACCAGCGAGGATATGAGACTTAGCCTGAGCAATTAAGAAGCTTTCTTCTTTTTCGACAAGACCAAGAAGAGCGACTAGGCTTGCATACGAGATGTGGCCACTTTCAGCAAGAAGACGGCGTTCTTGCAAAATTTGAAGTTTACTTACAGTATCAAGGTTAGCAAATTCCTCTAAGAGTTGGTCTAAGAGTTGTCCTTGGTAGTCTGTAATGTAATGTGCTGTATTTGCAGTATTAAGGCGAAGAGCTCCTTTATTTTCAGCAGCAAGCTGGCTATAATTTGGAATCTCAATACTCTCTTCTGAGAGTGTATCTGGAAGACCCTTCCAGTTTGTGTTCAATGGAATCTCCCAAAGACGACCTTTATCTTCATGTTCACCGATGAAGAATTGTTTTTGACTAAGAATAAGAGTATCATCAACAACTTCTGCACTAACAACAGGGTAACCTGGTTGCTCCAACCAAGTATCCATGAAACTAGAGACATCTTTACCAGAAGCATCAGAGAGGGCATTCCAGAGGTCTCGTCCAATAGTATTGTTGTACTGGTGTTTTTCGAAGTAAGCTTTAAGTCCTTTGGCAAAGGCTTCGTCACCTAACCAACGGCGAAGCATATGCATGAGACGACTACCTTTGGCATAAACGATGGCACTATCAAAGAGGGTGTTAATCTCATCTGGGTGATTAACTTCCATGTGGACAGACTGAACACCATCTGTAGCATCACGCTGAAGGGCATTAGGCACACCAGTTGTTTGGAAGTCTTCAAAAATGTTCCAGCTAGGTTCAATGGCATCTATTGAAACATACTCCATCATATTAGCAAAGCTTTCGTTAAGCCAGAGATCATCCCACCATTTCATTGTTACAAGGTTACCGAACCATTGGTGAGCCAATTCGTGGGCAACTACAAGGGCTACTTGTTGACGACTTGCAGCTGAGCTATTTTCATCTACAAGAAGGTAAACTTCACGATAGGTAACAAGTCCCCAGTTTTCCATGGCACCTGATGAGAAGTCAGGAAGTGCGAGATGGTATGACAACGGGATAGGATACTTGACTTGGAAGTAGTCTTCGTAGAAATCAATGACACGAACGGCAATATCAAGGGCAAAGTCAACGCTGTTTTCAGCTTGTGCAACTGTAGCGAAGACTCCAACTTCAGTACCGTTTTGTGTTTTCGCTGTCTTACCTTGAAGATTTCCAAACCCAAAGGCAAGGAGGTATGTAGACATACGAGGGGTTGTCTCAAAAGTCCAAACTCCAGTCTCTTCACGCAAATGGCTCTTGATTTCAGGCATATTTGAAAAGGCGATATCACCTTCTTCGGCATCAAATTTTAATGAGAAATCAAAAGTAGCTTTGGCCTCTGGTTCATCAATAGATGGGAAGGCTTCACGCGCAAAATGAGATTCAAACTGCGTTGAAATGATTTCTTTCTTCTCACCATTGTAAGTGTAGTATGATGGGTAAATCCCTGTCATATTATCTGTAATACGACCAGAGAATTCAATGACAATCGTCAAAATACCGGTCTCTGGAAGTTCAATATGGAAGGCTTCGTTAGCATCATCCATTTGGAAGTTTAAAGATTCATTATCCAAGAGAACAGAACTAATGGTAAGGTCTTTTTGGTGAAGGGAGATATGGTTATCAAGGGCCTCACCTGTAATGGCAACATTCCCTGTAAAGGTCTTTTCAGAACGATTAATGTCCAAGAAAAGATTGTAATTTTCAGGGATGAAACTTTCGATAAAACGAGCAACAGATACTGTCATATGTATATACTCCTAATCTAACTTTTCGTATCGAAACAGACTGACAAATGTTTCGATATCAGACTCTTTTAAAAAGAAAAGGGTCTGAATTATTTAATACAGACCTATTATAACATAGATCGGAAGCTTTGCCTACAGTTCAATGATTTTACCAGATTTGAGGTAGACAACCCACTCGCAGAGATTGCGGGCATAGTCACCGATACGTTCCAAATACATAAGTACTTGGAAATATTCTTTGGCAGCGAAGGCGGCATCAGGATTCTTACGAACACCTTCTACTGTCATGGCTTGAATATCACGGAAATAGTTATCAATGATTTCATCTGAAGCTGCGATTTCGTAAGCACGTTGTTCGTCATTGTTCAAGTATACATCTAGAGCATCTTCGACCATGTGGCGGACTGCTTTCCCCATTTTCTTGATTTCAGCTTCGATTTCAGTTAGGCGTTCTTCACCTTTAATGCGGATGGTTGCTTTAGCGATAGCAACGGCATGATCACCCATACGCTCAACGTCACTAGATGCTTTAAGTGCGGTGATAACTGTACGCAAATCACTTGATACAGGTTGCTGAAGAGCAATAATTTCAAGTGATTTTTTCTCAAGTTTGGTTTCGTAGTTATTGACGATTTCGTCATTTTCAATGACTTCCTTAGCCAAATCACGGTCATGGCTGATAAAGGCACGTACAGCTTTCTTAAGCTGAGCTGTAACCTCTGTACCCATAGCGTAAAATTGGTTGTGGAGTTTTTCTAATTCTTCTTCGAAGGGAGTTCGTAACATCATAATTTTTTTAGTAATCTGTCCTTTCTTAACCGAATTTACCGGTAATATAATCTTCAGTTTCTTTATGTCGTGGATTTAGAAACATGTCTTTCGTTGCTGAGTACTCGATGAGCTCTCCATCAAGGAAAAAGGCTGTTCTTTGTGAGATACGGCTTGCCTGTTGCATCGAACGTGTAACAAGCAGCAAGGTATATTGGGCTTTAAGGTTATAGAGAGTTTCCTCAATCTTACCAGCGGAGATAGGGTCGAGGGCTGAGGTTGGTTCATCAAGAAGGATGACCTTTGGAGATGTGGCTAGCACTCGTGCAATACAGACACGTTGTTGTTGCCCACCTGAGAGTCCAAGTGCTGAGTCATTGAGACGGTCTTTAACCTCTTCCCAGATTGAAGCACCCTTTAATGATTCTTCTACTGCTTTGTCAAGAACAGCCTTATCTTTGATACCATTGATACGAAGGCCATAAACCACGTTTTCATAGATAGACATTGGAAAGGGATTGGGTTGTTGGAAGACCATTCCGATGTCTTTACGAAGCTCAACGGTATCTGTTCGAGGACTGTAGACATTGTGACCGTTGTAGGAAACAGCACCAGTAAGCGTCCACTCGGGGTTTAAATCTCCCATTCGGTTGATAGAACGGAGCAAGGTTGATTTTCCAGATCCTGAAGGACCGATAAGGGCCGTGATTTCATTTGGATAGAAATCCATTGTCACATTATTAAGGGCTTTTTTCTTATTGAAATATACCGATAAATCATTGATTGAAATGATTGGTTCAGTCATGAGTGCTCCTTTCTATCCAAAGCGTCCTGATACATAGTCATTGGTTGACTGTAGGGCAGCATCTTGGAAGATTTTCTTGGTTTTATCATATTCGATAAGATCACCAAGGTAGAAGAATGCTGTATAATCACTAGCACGCGCTGCTTGTTGCATATTATGCGTCACGATGATAATAGAGTAATCTTCCTTAAGTTCGAACATGGTCTCTTCGAGCTGCATCGTAGCTACAGGGTCCAATGAAGCTGCAGGCTCATCCATGAGGAGAATCTGCGGTTTCACGGCAATAGCTCTTGCAATACAAAGACGTTGTTGCTGACCACCTGAGAGGGTGAGGGCAGATTTATGAAGGTCATCCTTAACCTGATCCCAAAGTCCTGCTTGCTTAAGTGATGTCTCAACAATCTCGTCCAAGGTTTGCTTATCTCTTACACCTTTACGTTCGTGAGCAAAGGTGATATTTCTGTAAGTAGACTTAGCGAATGGATTTGGACGTTGAAAAACCATTCCAATATGTTTACGCATTTCATAAACATTGATATTACTTGCGTTAACATCGAGTCCTTGATAAAGGATTTGTCCAGTAACCTTAGCAATATCAATCGTATCATTCATACGGTTTAGACTACGAAGAAAGGTTGATTTCCCGCATCCCGAAGGACCAATAAGAGCTGTGATTTTGTTTTTTTCGAATTGCATGTCAATGCCTTTGATGGCTTCTTTTTGACCATAGTAGACATGCAAGTCCTTTGTTTCAAGAGCGAGCTCCTTCTCTGGGAAGGTGATAATATGACGCTCGTCCCAATTGTATTTTGTCATGATAACTCCTTTAAGCGGATGTTAATTTCTTATGGAGGTAAGCTCCCAAACGACGTGCACCAAAGTTGAAAATCAGAATGAGAATCAAGAGCACTGCTGCTGAACCAGCAGATACTGCAGTGGCGTCAGGTGTCGTACCTTCTGAGTTGACCTTCCAGATGTGAACAGCAAGTGTCTCTGCTTGGCGGAAAATCGAAATTGGACTAGATATGCTAAGCGGATTCCAGTCGCTCCAGTCAAGTGCTGGTGCAGATTGACCTGCTGTATAGATAAGTGCTGCTGCTTCCCCGAAAATACGACCAGAAGCAAGAACGATACCAGTAACAATACCAGGTAAGGCCTCTGGAACAACAACGTGACAGATAGTTTCCCATCGAGACAAGCCTAGAGCTAGACCAGCTTCACGTTGGGTATGGTGGACGGTTCGTAAGCTATCTTCAACCGTACGAGTCATTTGTGGCAAGTTAAAGACAGTTAAAGCCAAGGCACCTGATAGGATTGAAAATCCATACTGAAATTGGACAACGAAAATCAAATAACCAAAGAGTCCGACAACCACTGAAGGTAGTGAGGAAAGGATTTCAATACAGGTACGAACAAAATTTGTAAGTCGTCCTTTTTTAGCATATTCTGATAAGAAGATGCCAGCTCCCACTGAAAGAGGCACAGAAATAATCAAAGTAATAACCAATAGGAAGAATGAGTTGTAGAGTTGAATCCCAATTCCTCCACCAGCTTTGTAGGATGATGATCGACTAGTCAAGAAAGACCAGCTGATGTGTGGTATCCCGCGAACCAAGATATAGAGAATCAAGGCTGCCAGGATTGTTACAATAATGCCAGCAATTACATAGAGGGTGCTTGTGGCAGTTTCATCAATTTTTTTAGCGTTCATAATTTCTCTTTCTCTCACGGGTAATGAATTTCACCAACATATTGAAACCAAGACTCATTAATAAGAGCACCAGGGCGAGAGACCAAAGGACATTGTTTGAAACAGTACCCATGACTGTATTTCCTATTCCCATAGTCAAGACAGATGTCAAAGTTGCTGCTGGTGTCGTTAAAGAAGTTGGTATCACAGCGGAATTTCCGACAACCATTTGGATGGCAAGGGCCTCACCAAAGGCACGGGCCATACCAAAGATAACGGCAGTAAAAATGCCTGGTTTAGCCGCGTTAAGTGTCACACGCCAAATTGTTTGCCAGCGTGTAGCTCCCATGGCGAGACTGGCTTCACGATAGTGACGAGGCACTGCACGAAGCGTATCTGTTGTCATAAAGGTTACGGTCGGAAGAATCATGACGAACAAGACAAAGGTACCTGAAAGAATACCAAACCCTGTTCCACCAAAAATTAAGCGAACAAATGGGACCACCACTTGGAGACCAATAAATCCATAAACAACAGATGGAATCCCAACCAAAAGTTCGATGGCGGGTTGTAGGAACTTAGCCCCTTTCGGAGAAATTTCAGTCATAAAAATGGCTGCTCCAATGGCAAATGGGGTTGCAACCAAGGCTGAAAGTAAAGTCACTACGAATGATCCCAAAATCATTGGTAGAGCCCCGAATTTACCTTCAGATGGTGACCAATCACCACTAAAGAGAAACTCGACCAAGCTAACTTTGTTGACAAAGAAAGTCGACAGCCCTTTTTGAGCAACGAAAAGTAAAATCATGGCTACGATAAAAACAATCAAGGCCAGGCAAAGGAAAGTGATTGTTTTACCAAACTTCTCGAGGCGTGAATTTTTAGAGGGTGACGTTAATTGTTTCACCAATTCTTCATTTTTCATGCTTACTCCTCACTCTTTTTTGAGACTTTACCATCAGCATCCTTGGTAACTTTCATGCTATGGATGGAAATGTAACCCATTTTTGCGACGACGTTTTCTTGGACTTCGTCACTCAGCATGTAATCTAAGAATTGTTTGGTATAGCTATCCGGTTTTCCTTTGGTATACATATGTTCATAGGACCAAATCGGCCAATCGTTAGTTGCAACATTTTCAGCTTTGGGTTCAAATCCATTTAACTTTAATGTTTTAACAGAATCATCAAGGTAAGCAAATGATAGGTATGAAATAGCACCTGGTGTCTGAGCAACGATTGACTTAACCATACCGTTAGAATCTTGCTCCTGGGTACGGATTGGTGATTTACCATCCATAATCACAGCATCGAAAGTTGCGCGTGATCCTGAGCTAGCTGCACGGTTAATAATAGTAATCTCTAAATCTTTACCACCTAGCTGTTTCCAGTTTGTGATTTCCCCAGTGAAAATCTTACGAAGTTGTTCTGTTGTCAAGTTATCTACAGAGACTTCTTTGTTTGTAATCACTGCAATCCCAGCAACAGCAACTTGAAAGTCAACAAGCTTACTGGCATCGATTCCCGATTTCTCCTCGGCAAAAAGGTCACTGTTACCAATTTGAACAGCACCGGATTGTACCTGAGAAAGTCCGGTACCAGAACCGCCCCCTTGGACGTTAACGATATTCTCTGGGTTCTTTTCAGCGAAGCCATCTGCTGCTGCCTCCACTAAGGGTTGAAGGGCCGTAGAACCAACCGCTGTAATGGATTGGCCACGGTCAATCCAAGAGGCACAGCCAGTTAAAACCAGCATAGCCATTGCCAGTGACAGAATCACTGCAAGGACTTTTGTTTTTTTCATTTTTGTCCTCCGACATTTTGTAACATAAGTAAGCAAGTGTCTCATATATATGCTGTTAAAAGACACCTATCTAATTATAACAAGTATAGGATAATTAAGTCATATTAAAGTTTGGTTACAGGTTCTTAAATGTGAAATCTTAATCCTTTAGGATAGTAGTTTTTAATCGTTTTTCCAACAACTTTAGCAAAACCAAAACCATTGCCGTCCACTAACAGCTGATACCAACCGTTAGGATGTGTTTGATTTAGAGTAACCACATTACCAGAAACATATTGGGCGAACTGGTCTTGAGTTAGCTTTATACTTGAAACAACTTCATCAGAGGTTAACGCAATTCCAAGAGCAAAACTAGGTTCGAAACGTTTTTTCTTGAAGACACCAAGATGCAAACCGTTACGAGCAATCTTAACTTTAGAAAGATCTGGAAGTCCCTGTGGAAGCAGATAGAGATTGTCCCCAAAAACTTGGAGTAAATCATCTAGACTAGTCTTAAGGTGTTTTTTTGCAAAATCTTCCCAAAGTTGTTTCTGCTCCTTGTTTAGGTTAGATTTTCCCTCTTTGATACGTGTTTGCTCAGACACGCGCTTATCCTGGAATTTTGCCACAAACTGGCCTTCACCTTTGAAATGGTGTGGATACATTCGAGCTGTTTCTGGAAAATCAATTCCATCACTCATGCCATTCCATTTAGGGATTGCCACCAATTCAAGATCAGGATTATTTTCTAAAACCCAAGCAACAACACCTTCATTTTCCTCAGGAGACCAGGTGCAGGTTGAGTAGATCAATTGTCCACCAGGAGCGAGCATTTTCAAACCGTCTGATAAGATGTCTTTCTGTAATTGTGCCATTTCACTAGGATACTCCTTATGCCAATATTGAATTGCATCAGGATCCTTACGAAACATTCCTTCTCCGGAACATGGTCCATCAAAGACAATCGTATCAAAGTATTTTTTGAAAACCTTGGCTAGTTTATCAGCTGATGTGTTTGTCACAATAACATTTCTCGCTCCAAAACGCTCAATGTTTTCGACCAGAATTTTGCTACGCTTTGGATTGATTTCATTGCTGACGAGCAGTCCTGTATTATCTAGGTAACTTAGAAGATGAGTAGACTTTCCGCCTGGAGCAGCTGCCAAGTCTAAGACACGACTTCCCTTGGTCGGAGCTGCCACTTGAACAACCATTTGAGCAGCTGGTTCCTGAGAATAAACCAAACCGGTTGCATGGTCGGCAGATTTTCCTGAAATTTTACCGTAATGGCCCCAAGGTGTTTCAGGAATAGCATCAGGAAAGTCCTTCTGTTGCTTTTTTAAAGGGTTGGTACGATAGGCGGATAAGGCTTCTTGATTAAAAGATGCAAAGAAGTCCTCCGCTTCATCTCCAAGGAGGTTATTATATTTTTCTATAAAGTCTGATGGAAATTGCATAGTTTCCTTTCTATCAAAAAACTGGACTAACCAAGAGAACTTGCTGTTCTGATTTGTCCAGTATGGTTTTATGTTTCAAATTAATTTTCTAAGCCCATAATATCCTTGATTTCTTTAAGTCTGTCTTTAGGGACAAGCATCACAGCTTGACGACTAGAATAATCCAGTGGTTCTCCAGTAATGGTCTCAAGGTGATAACCCAATTTTTCTCCCATAATACTTGCCGCTGCATAGTCCCATGGGTAAATAACTGAAAAGTAAGCTAAAATTTTACCAGATAGGACTTTTGACATGCTTAAACCAGCACCACCGTAGACACGAACGCCCAAGGTCTTATCAATAAGGTCTTTTAAACCGTGAAAATTTTTAGCATACATAGCTCCATTGCTAGCGACTAGGCAACGATCTAAAGGTCGGCTTTTATATGCTGGAAGTAATTTGTCATTACAATACACATCAAACTGGCCACCACCATAGAAAAGTTGATCAGCCATGACGTTATAAATGAGGCCAAATTTTCCTTGCCCCTCTTCATAGTAGGCAATCATAACACAAAAATTATCTTGTTGGACAATAAAATTGACTGTTCCATCAATAGGATCCAAGACCCAAACGTTTCCATCTTTGATATTATGAACCAAGCCATTTTCTTCAGCGAAAATATTGTCTGAAGGGAAGGCAGTTTTAATACGTGCCACGAGTAAATCTTGTGTCTGTTTGTCAATATTAGTTACTAAATCATCAAAAGTCGTCTTTTCTTCGACCGTGATTGTTTTACTTAAACTTTCTTTAATAAAAGCACCGGCTTCTTTGATGATTTCTTTGGCGAAAATCAGTTTATTTTCCAAGTGATACAAATCCTTTATCTTTTGCTTTAGCAGCTTTAACAGCTTGATAAGTTGAAAAACCGCTAGCTTCTTCGAAGGCATTGTCTAGTTGCTTTTCAGGCGCTTTGCCTGGAACAACGGTTTTAAATGCCTTATAGGCTTGCAAGAGTTGGTCACAGTCAACCTTGCTCTCATATGCTTTTTCTACCTGACTCAAAAAATGAAGCACTGTGGTAATTTCCTCAGTGCTCCATGATGGATCGAGTGGGTAGGAATAATTTCCTTTAGTCATTGTTACCCTCAATTTCAGCTCGAATGGTCGCTTGACGCAATTCTTGCTTTCTATAATCACGAGGCAAAAAGGCACGAATTTCATCTTCGTTGAAACCAATTTGCATGCGTTTGTTGTCCATAATGATAGGTCGGCGAAGAAGATTTGGGTATTCAGAAATCAATTGAATGAGTTCGTTGATGGTCAAATCATCCACATCGATATTCAGCTTATGAAAGACTTTTGAACGGGTCGAAATGATATCTTCAGTACCATTTTCCGTGCAAGACAAAATCTTCATCAACTCATCGTGAGTTAATGGGCTCGTGATAATATTGTGTTCGTCAAAAGCAACTTCATGATTGGTCAACCACGCTCGTGCTTTCCTACAGCTGGTGCAGCTAGGTGATGTAAATAAAGTTACCATGCAAGCACCCCTTTCACTTTAACATTCCTAAACATTATACATTATTTGATTAGTTTTGGCTATGCTTTCTTAAAATTTTTCCGCGATTTTTTTATCGGCTTCCAGTTGATCGCAAAGCTCCTCTATATTATTGAACTTAATCATATCACGGATATAATCCAGCCAAAAAACTTCAATTGTCTTTCCGTAAATAGTACCTTCGAAATCAAAGATATTGGCTTCAAGACGGAGTTCTGTCCCCCCAAAGGTCACGTTCTTTCCTAGGCTAGTCATGGAACGGTAACGTTTGCCATCAATCACAACATCGGCGACATAGACACCATCAGCAGGTAGAAAAGTTCTGTCGATAGGTGCTAAATTAGCTGTTGGAAAACCAATAGTCCGACCACGGGCATCACCATGTACCACGATTCCACGTGTCGAGAATTCATGTCCTAAGAGATTATTGGCCTCTTTCACATTGCCTTCTCGGATTAATTGACGCACACGTGTTGACGAAATCTTTTCACCATCACTTTGTTGTTCCTCAATGACATGGACAATACCAGAAAAATTACGGGCTAAATAGTCCGCATCTGTTCGATGGTGTCCAAATTTATAATCAAAGCCCACAACAACCTCTTTGGCTTTTAAACGCTTAATATAGCGAGCAATGAAATCGTCTGAACTTATTTGGGCAAAATCACTATTGAAATCTGTTAAATAAAGCTGATCAGTGCCATAGGCTTCAAAAAGATCACAACGTCTCTGAGGGGCTGTGATATGAAGGAGGAGATCATCCGTATACCTTTGAAAAGTCAATTGAGGACTCTCATTAAAGGTAAGGACAGCTACTTCAAGCTGTTTTTCATCAGCAATCTGGCGCGCCTTATCAAAAAGGACCTTATGACCACGATGAAGCGCATCGAAATACCCTAAGACAAGGATCGTTTCCTTTTCCTGATGGATATCTTTATAATTGTTAATAGAAGTTATTTTCATTGACTTAATACTTTTCTAGGTTTATAAACATGGTTTCGCTTTTCCATGATGGCTAGAACCTTATCTCCTAAAAAAGCGGCAACTAAGGATTCTTGGCTATCGATAGTAATAAAGCGACCAAATGAAATTTCTTTAGCATCATTCTCAGTGACTTGAACAGCTGGTAGGTCCTGAACACCAAATTCGATGGGAAGGAGGAAGGACGTATCCCCCGCTTCTACCATTTCTGAAATTTGTGAGAGTGTTAGTGCCTTATCTAAGATTAGGCTAGCTGAGGCTGTTCGACGAAGAGCAGACATATGACTCGCGTATCCGAGTTTAGCACCCAAATCGACAGATAAGGTACGGACATAAGTCCCCTTGCTACAAGCAACACGGAAGGTGAATTTTGCAGTGCCGTTTTCTAGATTAATGGGTGAGGTACGGACAAATTCAGTAATTGTCACTTGACGTTGTGGACGCTCTACTTCTTCTCCAGCGCGTGCGTACTCATAAAGTTTCTTTCCATTGACCTTAACCGCTGAATACATAGGAGGAATTTGTGTGATTTCTCCCTCAAAACTAGTCATGGCTTTGTCAACTGTTTCTTCATCTAGCTCTGTAACTGGAGTTGTTTGAACGACATCTCCACTAGCATCCTCGGTAGTTGTCGAAAAGCCAATGGTGATTTCACCTTCATAGACTTTACCTGCTTCAGTCATGTATTCAATGACACGTGTCGCTTTTCCAACTGCTATAGGTAAAACACCAGTAACATCTGGATCAAGGGTACCACCATGTCCGATTTTTTTCTCTTGTAATATTTTGCGTAGTTTAAATACAGCATCATGACTGGTCATTCCAGCCTCTTTTTTTAGATTAATAATTCCTGAAATCATACTTTTAATTATATCAAATGCAATCCTAAAGAGCTAGGTAGAAACATAAAGAGGCAGAGAGCAAAGTCTCTAACCTATTAAGTATTATAGTCATAAGCAATCGCAGGACGACCGCTAGCTTTTTTAATCGATATCTCTATTAAGATTGCTTTCTAGTTCAAAGAAAGGTTGAATATCTTGCACATACTCTAAGACGCCCTGAAAGTCTCCCTTGTAATCCCTGACAGCTGCATAAGTAACGTAAACAAATTTACCCAAACGTTCAGATTTGAACCACATTGGAACTTGGTCACGCTCCCCACTCCTTAGTAATTCAAAGATTTTCTTGACCTTATCAAGCACTTTTGGCGGATGACAAAGTTCAACGTTTCGTCCAATTTGGCTAGGTGTTCGTTTAAAAACCATTTCATTGGCAGGAACATTATCATTATAGTATTGGAAAGTATCGTCTTTATTGACGAAAGTAATTTCCAACGGGAGATGATTAAGAATGAGATTGGCCTGCTCCACAGAAAGATAACCATTGCCAAAAGGCTGAGTCGTTTCTCTATCTACGATAGTTTCAGTTTTTGGTTTTGGGGTGAAGCTGATGGTAAACTGCCCTTCAGGAGTGTCAATAATACGGGTATTACCTGTATTTTCTTCAGCAGTTAGAACAGATTGTTCTTGTGATGTATCAGCATTTACCTCCCCAAAACGCTCACGTTTAGGTTTCCAGACAGCTGTAGGTTTTATAATTGCATAGCCATAGGCATCACTTTCTTCGGCAATTGAAAGCCAATCATCCTGCGTGAAGGTTTCAAGCAGAATCATAAGTAAGATAGCCTCTTCTTTGAAAATCATGGCTTCAAACTCTTCTGAGAATGCTTCGAAAGACTTTGAAAATTCTTCTAAATCAGCATCTGGAAGTTCTTTTAGTTTAGCTTCTGCCGCTCTAAAAAGTTTTCGGATGTCATCGTCTACTCCCCACATCACTTTTGGAGGGGAGTCATGGCCGTAACGCTCCATTATTGGAAAGAAAAGCTTTTCTTTACGCGTATAATGATTATGGAATTGACCAAGTAGAGTCATCTGATGCTTAAGTCCATTGAACAGGTCAGATTTAAAATCTTCATTTTCAGGCTTACTAATATTTTCTATGATACGTCGGATACGGAGAATAGCTGAACGTAGGGCTAAATTCTCTTGTTTAAACACATAAACAGGGTGGCCCTCTTGATCAGCGTCTGCCACTTCCACATCTGCAATAGTACCTTTAAAGAGGTTAGCGTGGACATTACAGAGGCTCATTACGTCTTCAAAGGTAACCCCATCTTCTGATGACATCAATTCATGCTCCATCATAGAGATTTCGAGGGCAGATACTCCCTTGAAGTGTTGATTGAAGCGCTCTTGAACACTCTCAGGACTGGCTCCATGGTGCAAATCTAGTAGAATTTCTTTGAGTATTTGAATACGATTATCTTCCATATCAGTCACCAATTACGTCATAACCATTGAACAGCAAGGTTTGCTTAATTTTTTCTAAGGGAATATTTGCTAACTTAGATCCAGCCTTTAGACTTGTTACCTTACCGACAGTATTTAGCATAGCTGCGTTAGACAAGGGCTTGAAACCGAGATCAATCAGTAATTCCTTAACCTCTGGATGCTCTTTAATGATTGTTGCAATAGGTTGTGATAAATCTATAGTGTTGGTAGTCATAATGACCTCCTAATAACATATTTACTACTTCCATTATACACGAGAATAATGAAAAAAAACCAACAAATCTTAGTTTGCTGGCTTTTGATTAATTTCCAAATAGAGCTTCTGTGACATTATGCTGGATATTTTCCCACTCCTGCTCTGCCCTCACCATCTTACGGTGGTAATCAGCACGCCCACGCAAGTAGGCAGCAATTTGATAATCTTGCTTCACAATTGGTATCTCAGGAATTTTGATATCCAAGAGGTCAGCTGTCGACAAATTTAGGACAGCCTTTCCCTTATCAGCATAGTCTAAATAGGTACGACCAATCTCTGTCTCAAGGAAAAACTTGATGTAGAAACCACGGAGTTTTTCCTTAGGTCGTAATACTGTGATATTTGATGAAGCGACAGCTTCTCGCTTGCCCTGATCTTCGAAAACAGCAACTTTTTGTACAGTTCCTTTAGATGCAATAAGAACATCACCGTCTTCTAAGAGAAATCGTAAAAGTTTGCGTCGTTCCTCAGAAAACGTTTTAAGGTCATCGTAGGCAATGCCATTAGGTGTCATATCCGATAGATTAATGACAGCAAATTCGCCAGGTTCTGCCTTAGCTGGAACAGCTTTTCCTTTAAATTGATCGACAACATCACCTAAACGAACACATTTGTCTGTATTAGCTTCGTAATCGATAATCAGTTGAGGTCTTTCTTTTTCAGACATTGAATCTCCTTTTTATATTTTACTATCCATATTGAGTATTACTATACAATAATAGCAAGAAGCTAATACTTTTACAAGTAAAAACTGTAAGAAAGGCAAAATAAAAAAGAGACCTGAGCCTCATTTTATAAGCTTTTAACCGCTGCTACTGCTGCTTCATAATTTGGATCAGTATTGATATTGTCCAAATATTCGACATAAGTAATCTTATTGTCAGCATCTGCCACTAAAACTGCACGCGCTAACAAGTGCCATTCTTCAATGAGGACACCATAATCTTTACCGAAACTATTATCATAGTAGTCAGAAAGCATGATGGCATTTTCAAGTCCTTCAGCACCACACCAACGAGCTTGTGCAAATGGTAGGTCCACTGAAATAGTAATAACTACTGTATTGTCTAATTCTGACAATTCCTTGTTAAAGGTACGTGTTTGAGTTGAACAGATACCAGTATCGATTGATGGAACGATAGAGATAACTTTTTTCTTTCCATCGAATTCTGAAAGTGATTTTTTCGTCAAATCTGTTGTGGTCAAGTTAAAGTCACGCAAGGTATCTCCAACTTGAAGTTGTTTGTCTTCTGCTACCGTAACTGTTTTTCCAATAAATGTTGGCATGTTAGTCCTCCAATACTTTTTTAACTATTGTACTGTAAATATAGCGATGAGCCTAAGCATTTGTTTAGAATTTTTCAAACAGTAGTCTAATTTTTTCAGCAATAACTGCATTAATTGCAGTAATAACCTCATCCGCAAAGTTTTTTAGCTAGGGATAATCACCAATTTGCACTCCATATATAGCATTTTTGAAAAGAGAAATATCATTTTGATCATTTCAAAAAGCTACAAAATCTTTACCAAAGTGGTTTAAAACAGTACTAGCCTTGGTAACTCCCTTAGGATTAATGTAAAGACATCTTTCAATATCATGATAACTAAGATCTAAACAATCCAGTTTGTTTAGATTAAAGATAAGGTCTTCACGTATATCTTCATGCTCTACAAGTGGAATAACAACTTTGATAGGCTCATTAAGTTCATGAACAGGAAAAATCCTTGCTTTGTTTAATGGATCAACATTTGAAAGAAAAGGGATTTGCTCAGGATTTTGAATAGCATAATTAAAGGTATCATCAATAAAATAAGGGGGGGTTATAAGAATCACAGTAGCTAACAATCGTTCTTAGAGCATAAGAAGACATTGTGTATTTCGATACTAAACATTCATCTTAAAAGACTTCACCACCGTTTAAGCCAACTACTGTCAGCTTGCTCAATTCTCCTTCTAAAATACTAAGACAGTCTCTATAAGAGCGTGCTGTTGCAAAAATAATCTCATGACCGTATTTGGTGCAGTTCTGTTGCAAAGCTTTAAATAAAGAATAAAATTCCTTACGGTATCTATGATTTAGGCTGTTATTCCCATTAATACCTTGATTTCAGTAGACACCGAAAAGCCGAAGAGAGTGCCTTCTTTTCG
>DOTL01000032.1 GCA_003521145.1 Streptococcus sp.
ACTACAGAAATTATAGAGCCTTTCTTTTGCGATTTTTATCTGGAGGAATGTGAGAGAGTTTTTTTGATTAACTTTCAAATCTATAGTGAGTTTTACAAAATGATTTTTAATCTATGAACGGTTGATGTGGACAAAATGAATTAAAAATTAAAATCACATCTCAACTTCTTACTTAAATGCTTCAATATTTATAAGTTTCTACTGTATTTTTGCAATGGATTCTAGTCCATATTTTTATTTTTTGATATAATGAAAACATGATTTACAGTCAAAATGAAGAAGAATTGATTAGTATCGGCCAAAAGCTAGGTCGACTGCTCGATTCTGGAGATATAATTGTGCTCTCAGGTGATCTTGGAGCTGGCAAAACGACCTTTACCAAGGGAATTGCCAAAGGTTTGGATATTTCACAGATGATAAAGAGTCCAACCTATACTATTGTAAGGGAGTATGAGGGGCGACTGCCACTCTATCATTTAGATGTCTACCGCATTGGTGATGATCCTGATTCTATTGATTTGGATGATTTTCTGTATGGTGAAGGTGTAACAATCATCGAGTGGGGTGAGCTACTAGATGAGAGTCTGTTAGGCGATTATCTCCTAATTTCGATATCTCATCATGGAGATGGACGTCAGTTACTTTTTGAATCTTTCGGTCCTAGAAGTAAGGAGATTCAGGAGGCAATGGTAAATGGCTGAGCAAGAATTGGTCATTGAGGAGGCTCAAAGAGAGGATGCTGTCTCTCTAGTTCACTTACTAGAGACTGTAGCCTTGGAATCGGATTTTCTAGCACAAGATGCTAGAAGTTCTATACTGAGTGCTGAACATTTAGCAACTTATATTGAAGGTCATCAGCATAGACTTAATGAGATTTGTTTGGTGGCGAAATTGGGTCATGAGGTCATTGGCGTTTGTAATGTTACTTCTGACCAAGATACTAAGACCAGTCATATTGGGGACATTTTTATTGCGGTTGTCAAACCCTACTGGGGGAATGGTGTTGGCCAGTTTCTTATGGAAACAATGATTGATTGGGCAGACCATACACCAGAGATCCGTCGCTTAGAGTTGACGGTTCAGGCACGTAATGAGCGTGCGGTTCATCTCTATCAAAAATTTGGATTTGACATTGAAGGCACTAAGAAACGTGGTGCAAGAACTAAAAATGGAGAATTTCTAGATGTTTACCTTATGGCTAAACTCATAGATTAGGAAAAAACATGAAACTTGGACGAAAAATTTTATTGATGTTGTTGGCGATTTTTGCAACGACAGTAGTAGCTGCTGGTATTTACCTAACGACAACTTATAATTACGCCACAGGCGAATTGTCAAAAACGTTTAGGGCTTCTAAAGCAACTTCTGGGAATAGTAAGGCCATTCAACAGACTAAGCCTATAACTATTCTGTTGATGGGGGTAGATACAGGATCCAAAAAACGTAAGGAAACCTGGGAAGGAAACTCTGATACCATGATCTTGGTAACAGTGAACCCTAAGACTAAGAAAACAACCATGACCAGTTTGGAACGTGACCTTTTGACAGATATTGAGGGGTCGGGGGAAGCAAAACTAAATTCAGCCTATGCTGAGGGTGGTGCTGACTTGGCTATTTCAACTATTCAAAAGGTTTTAGATATTGATATTGACTATTATGCACTGATTAATATGCAGGGTATGATTGATTTGGTAGATGCCGTGGGTGGAATTGAGGTAACGAATCATTTTGATTTCCCTATTTCAATTGCAGAAAATGAACCAGAGTTTCAGGCAAAAGTTGAGCCTGGAACCCATGAAATCAACGGTGAGCAAGCCTTAGTGTATTCACGTATGCGTTACGATGACCCTGATGGTGACTATGGTCGTCAAAAACGTCAACGTGAGGTTATTCAAAAAGTTGTAGCTAAGGTCTTGAAGATGGACTCGATTGGTTTTTACAAGAAAATCTTGTCAGCTGTAAGTTCAAATGTTCAAACTAGCATTGATCTTGGTGATACCAATACTCTGCGTAGCTTGATGGGCTATAGTGATGCACTTAAAAATATTAAATCATACCAATTGGCCGGTTCGGATGCCATGATCAACGGAGGAAGCTATCAAGTAGCCTCTACTGAGGATATTCTTAAGGTGCAAAACCGTATTAAGAAGGAAGTTGGTAAGAAAAAAGTCTCTGAATTCAATCTTAAGACTAGTTTGGTTCTCTATGGATCTGGTAGCTCTAACTATGGCTCAGATGATTTCGTTAATTCTAAAGGAAGTGTGGCTTCAAGTGAAGCATCTTCAAATTATGAGGCTGGGCCATCTGAGGCAGCAGGTGGTGGATCGGTAAGTACCTATAATTGGGGTATTAACTATAGTAATAATTATAGTGAAAACACAGGTAATTATGTTCAGGAATAAGGTACGACAACCCCTACATACAATAATAATGGATCGGGTGTGACAACCTATAGCACTGTTCCATCGACGCAATAAATAAGGTTGGGTGATTCCCAACCTTTTTGCATGTACGACGGGCATGTCGTACA
>DOTL01000022.1:0-137 GCA_003521145.1 Streptococcus sp.
TGGTGCAGGGTAATCGAGTTTTGCTTGAACCTCGATGTAGGTATCTTTTTCAAAAACAAGAGAAATAATGATGTCTGGATCTTTAATTCCGATTAATTCTGTGGTATTCTTAATAGGTCTCATAAGTTCTTCCTAAT
>DOTL01000022.1:187-28363 GCA_003521145.1 Streptococcus sp.
ACTACAGAAATTATAGAGCCGATCTTTTTTAGTATTTGGCCGCCTATCTCATTAAATGAGAAATCAAGATAAAGCCAACTGCAGGATGAAATTTCTACTAAATTAAGCTATAATGAAGAGTATGAAAGTTCTACTTTATCTTGAAGGAAAATCGGTTCTTGAAAAATCAGGAATCGGAAGGGCTCTCCACCATCAGATGCATGCTTTGGACTTGGCGGGGATTTCCTATACAACGGACATCTTGGGTGATTACGATGTCGTTCATATTAATACTTATGGGCCACGCAGCTTAATGTTGTTGCACGCTGCAAAACGCCGTGGAAAGAAGGTCATCATGCATGGTCATTCGACACGTGAAGACTTTGAAAATTCATTCATCGGTTCTAACCTTTTGGCCCCCCTCTTTGGGAAATATTTGGCCCACATGTATCAAAAAGCCGATTACGTGATTACGCCATCTGAGTATTCCAAAAAATTGATTCAGTCTTACGGAGTTACCACACCAATCATTGCTGTTTCAAATGGGATTGATTTGAAAAAATACGGTAAGGATCCACGTAAGGAAGAAGTTTTCCGAGACTACTTTGGTATCAAGGAAGGACAGCCAGTGGTTATTTGTGCGGGGCTTTATTTCCAACGTAAGGGAATTGAAGATTTCGTCAAGGTTGCCGAAAAGATGCCTCATGTTCGTTTCATTTGGTTAGGTAGTATCAGCAAATGGTTGATTCCTAAGAAAATTCGAGACATTGTCAATGGTAAGCATCCTGATAATGTCAGCTTCCCAGGTTATTTCAAAGGAGCTGTCTTCCAAGGAGCTATGAGTGGTGCTAATGCTTTCTTTTTCCCATCTTACGAGGAAACTGAAGGGATTGTGGTGCTAGAAGCCTTTGCCAGTCACCAGCATGTGGTCTTGCGTGATATTCCTGTATATGAGGGCTGGGTTGATGACAAATCTGCCTCATTCGGGCATAACGTGGACGAATTTGTAGTAGCCTTACAAGATATTATCGATGGTAAAGTGGACAAACGTGAAGAAGGCTACAAGGTTGCAGAAAGTCGCTCGATTGATGATGTGGCTCAGAAACTTGTTGAAGCCTACAAAGAAGTATTGGAGATTTAAATGCGTATCGGATTGTTTACAGATACCTATTTTCCACAGGTATCAGGTGTTGCGACCAGTATTCGCACGCTGAAAACGCAGTTGGAAAAAATGAGGCATACAGTCTTTATCTTTACCACGACTGATAGAGATGTTGACCGCTATGAAGACTGGAAGATTGTCCGTATTCCGAGTGTGCCCTTCTTTGCTTTCAAGGATCGTCGTGTAGCTTATCGTGGCTTTTCCAAGGCACTAGAGATTGCCAAACAATATAAGCTTGATATTATTCATACGCAGACAGAGTTTTCATTAGGTCTGCTAGGGATTGCCATTGCACGCGAACTTAGGATTCCTGTTGTGCATACCTACCATACTCAGTATGAAGACTATGTCCGCTATATTGCCAAAGGTATGGTTATCCGTCCAAGTATGGTTAAGTACATTGTTCGTGGCTTTATGAGCGATTTGGATGGAGTCATCTGTCCGAGTGAGATTGTTTATGACCTTTTGCTCAAGTACAAGGTTGCGGCTGAAAAACGTGTCATTCCAACTGGAATTGAGCTTGAAAAATTCCAACGTCCAGAGATTACTGAAGATGATGTGGTGGACTTGAGAACTAAGCTTGGTATCACCTCTGATGAGACCATGTTGTTGAGCCTCTCTCGTGTGTCCTATGAGAAAAACATTCAGGCTGTGTTAGCTGCTCTACCTTCTGTTTTGGAAGAAGATGACAAGGTACGTTTGGTTGTGGCTGGTGATGGTCCTTATCTACCAGATCTTAAGTCTCAAACCAAGAAACTCGGTATTCAGGACAAGGTGGTTTTCACAGGTATGATTGCGCCTAGTGAGACAGCACTTTATTATAAGGCTGCTGATTTCTTTATTTCGGCTTCAACCAGTGAGACTCAGGGCTTGACCTATCTGGAAGCCTTGGCTAGCGGTACTCCAATCATTGCTCATGGGAATCCTTACTTGGATAATGTGATTACAGAACAGATGTTTGGAACGCTTTATTATCATGATAATGATTTAGCTGGGGCCATTTTGGAAGCTGCCATTGCAACGCCAGAAAAAGACGAAACTAAGTGGGCTGACAAGCTTTATGAAATTTCTGCGGAAAACTTTGGAAAACGTGTCTATGAGTATTACTTGGACCTTACGATTTCTAAGGATTTCCACAATGATTTGAATGGTGAAGATAGCACCATGAAACGGTTGACGCGTATGGTAACTCATTTGCCAACCAAGGCTATTACCTTGCCTGTTAATGGCTCTGTTCGCATCCTCAAAGGATCAGCCAAACAGGTCAAGAAAATCAAAAATATCACGAAACTATTGGATTAGGAAAGCTAACAGATTTTCCTAGTAAGATAAAATCTTAGAATTGATTAATAAAAGAGATAATTAGCTTGAAAAATTACAGTTTCATGCTATAATAACGCATAGAGACATATCAGTCATGGGAAATCTTTCAGAGAGCGTGTGGTGCTGGAAATCACGCAGAGGACATGATTGGGACTACTCGATTAACTTTTTATGCAAACATAAAACGGTGGCCACGTTAGAGCCAATCAGAGGTGTAGGACAAACGCATTTTTTGTCGTATACGAACTAAGGTGGAACCACGTTGCGACGTCCTTTTGAGGATGTCGCTTTTTATGTTGTTTGGTATGCTTTAAAATTTTTAGAATGTCTAGTTTAGATAGAAAAGCTTTACTTTGTGACTAAATATTTTTTCTTTGATTACTAAAAGGATTGTTTAGAACGAGGTGACACTATCTTTTTAGTTGAGGGAGAGTTTTATGGGGTTCAAATATGAAGCTATCAAGTCCTACTTGATTGACCACGGTGTAGATGCTAGTCTTGCTGAGACTATGCACGCTATCTATGCTACCCAAAGACTTGGTGGAACAGCCAATGCTTATTTTCTTATTGTTTTTACAGAAAAAGAGGTCTTCATTATCTCGATTACTCCTTTAGGAAAATTAGGAAAGATTATCGCTACACTTCCTGAAGAGATGATTAAGTCCTATCAGTTTAAGAAACGTTTGTTTATTGGTTACAAACTTCATTTCGATCTAACTGATGGTAGGGAGTTAGAATTTAATATAAACAAGATGATGATTGGTGCAGGTTGGCATAAGACAGAATTGCAAAGCATCCTAGAAACAAATTATTACAACAAAAACATTAAATAGAAAGGAAGAAAGGGCTCATCATTTAGAGCTCTGACATCTTAATTATGATTAACATTACTTTCCCAGATGGCGCTGTTCGTGAATTCGAATCTGGCGTTACAACTTTTGAAATTGCACAATCTATCAGCAACTCTTTGGCTAAGAAAGCTCTTGCTGGTAAATTCAACGGTAAATTGATTGACACAACTCGTGTAATCACTGAAGATGGAAGCATCGAAATCGTGACACCAGATCACGAAGATGCCCTTCCAATCTTGCGTCACTCAGCGGCACACTTGTTTGCTCAAGCAGCTCGCCGTCTCTTCCCAGATATTCATTTGGGTGTAGGTCCAGCTATCGAAGATGGATTCTACTACGATACAGACAATCAAGCTGGCCAAATCTCTAACGAAGACCTTCCTCGTATCGAAGAAGAAATGAAGAAAATCGTTAAAGAAAACTTCCCATCAATCCGTGAAGAAGTGACTAAAGACGAGGCACGTGAAATCTTCAAGAACGATCCATATAAATTGGAATTGATTGAAGAACACTCAGAAGACGAAGGTGGTTTGACCATCTACCGTCAAGGTGAATACGTTGACCTTTGCCGTGGCCCACACGTGCCATCAACTGGTCGTATCCAAGTTTTCCACCTTTTGAATGTTGCGGGTGCTTACTGGCGCGGAAATAGCGATAATGCTATGATGCAACGTATTTACGGTACAACTTGGTTCAATAAAAAAGACCTCAAGGCTTACCTTGAACGCCTTGAAGAAGCTAAAGAACGTGACCACCGTAAACTTGGTAAAGAGCTTGATTTGTTCATGATTTCTCAAGAGGTTGGTCAAGGACTTCCATTTTGGTTGCCAAACGGTGCGACAATCCGTCGTGTCTTGGAACGCTACATCGTGGATAAGGAAGTAGCAGCAGGCTACCAACACGTCTACACTCCACCAATTGCATCAGTTGAGCTATACAAAACTTCAGGTCACTGGGATCACTACCGTGAAGATATGTTCCCAACAATGGATATGGGAGATGGTGAAGCCTTTGTTCTTCGTCCAATGAACTGTCCTCACCACATCGAAGTTTACAAACACCATGTCCACTCT
Organism: Streptococcus sp.; assembly: GCA_003521145.1. Classification (GTDB taxonomy): domain Bacteria; phylum Bacillota; class Bacilli; order Lactobacillales; family Streptococcaceae; genus Streptococcus. Next base: position 4,576 of record DOTL01000022.1, read on the forward strand.
TACCGCGAATTGCCTATCCGTATCGCTGAAATTGGTATGATGCACCGTTATGAAAAATCTGGTGCCCTTACAGGACTTCAACGTGTGCGTGAAATGTCACTTAATGATGGTCATACTTTCGTAACACCTGAACAAATCAAAGATGAGTTCCAACGTACGCTTCAATTGATCATCGACGTATACGAAGATTTCAACTTGACTGACTATCGTTTCCGTTTGTCATACCGCGACCCTAAAGATACACACAAATACTTTGACAATGACGAAATGTGGGAAAATGCTCAAAGAATGCTGAAATCAGCCATGGATGACATGGAACTCGACTACTTTGAAGCAGAAGGTGAAGCTGCCTTCTACGGTCCAAAACTTGATATCCAAGTGAAGACTGCCCTTGGTAATGAAGAAACACTTTCTACTATCCAATTGGACTTCTTACTTCCAGAACGCTTTGACCTTAAATACATAGGAGCTGATGGAGAAGAACACCGTCCAGTGATGATTCACCGTGGGGTTATCTCAACAATGGAACGCTTTACAGCTATCCTTATTGAAAACTATAAAGGAGCCTTCCCAACTTGGTTGGCACCTCAACAAGTAACTGTTATCCCTGTCTCGAATGAACCCCACACAGATTACGCTTGGGAAGTTGCTAAACAACTTCGTGACCGTGGTATCCGTGTTGAAGTGGATGAACGTAACGAGAAAATGCAATACAAGATTCGTGCGTCTCAAACACAAAAGATCCCTTACCAATTGATTGTTGGTGATAAGGAAATGGAAGAAGGAACTGTTAACGTTCGTCGCTATGGACAAAAACAAACACACACTGAAACTGTGTCAGAATTTGTAGAAAATATCCTTGCTGATATCGCTCGCAAATCACGCCCAGATGCCGAATAAATCAGAAAGTCGGTTAGCTAAGCTAGCTGACTTTTTAGTAGGATAAACCATGCACGTTTTTATGAAAAAACTCTTATTTCTGCTGGGAGCAGTCCTGCTCTTGTTACTGGCGAGCTTTACCTATCATAGATTGGCCTTGCAAAGAGAGAAGGCTTCTCTCAATCCTGTGGAGCAAATGGTGTCTGTGAATGGTCATGACATGAGTGTCTTTGTAAAGGGGGAGGGCTCACAAACTCTAGTTTTTCTATCTGGTGCTGGAACGGCCTCTCCCATTCTAGATTTTAAAGACTTGTATGATGGGCTTTCGAAGCAATATAGGATAGTTGTTGTAGAGAGAGCTGGCTATGGTTACAGTGAGGACACATCTAAGTAAGTCCCGAGATGTTTCTGAGGTTTTTTCTGAGACACGTCAAGCCCTAGCCAAGACCCATGTATCAGGTCCTTACATTATCCTATCTCATTCGATGGCCTCCTTATAGACACTTCTGTGGCAGGAAAAATACCCTAGTTAAGTGAAAGCTATCATTGGTTTAGATTGGGCCTTGCCAGAAAGTTACTCTCATTTGAAAATGCACCCTCAGATATTACGCATGGCTCATTGGGAAAGTCAATTTGGTCTTTTAAGGTATCTTCCAAAAAGTCTCTTTCTGCCTAATGAAAATCTAACTAGTAGAGACCGCAGATTCTATCAACGGATAGCCTATCGTCAAATTTTATCAAAGGCTATATTAAATGAGATCCTATCGGTTAAGGGAAATGCTAAAAAGGTTACTTCTTGCCTTGATTCACATATTCCAACCTTACTGATGGTATCGGATGGAGAGGGGACTGGTTTTAGCCAGGAGGACTGGCGGCATTATGCGACTAGCTTTGCAAAGGACCAGAAAAATATCGAAGTGACTTTTTATGATTCTCCGCATTATCTTTATCACTATCAGATCAAAGAGGTAGTAGCAAAGATAGAGGAGTTCATCAAAGAGACGACTGATTAAATTTACGTATGTTATTGAGGAGAGATGTGATGCTCATTGGTTCAAAAGCCTTTCGACACTTATGGAGGGACTGGAAAAGGGACTACCAACCATTGCAAGTGCTAAAGCTATTGCTAGCTTATATAGAGATGCCAGAGGACTTATCGGGGGAGCTTGAAGAAACCCAACACCTTTTATCTTATTTCGATCCTGACTTGGCACCGCATGATTCTTTCTGGAAGGATGTCGTGAAATTGGTAGATCTGGCTTTTCCTGGTGATGGTTTGTCTAAGGATGTTTCTATAGAGCGACAAATCCATCAGCTACGATACCTGATCTCTAGTCAACAGGCCCAGTATGTGCGGACGCATTATAAAAAGCCAGGGATGACAGACAAAGAGGCTTTGGCCATCTACCTAAGATGGAAGCCTTTCACCATGTTTGATCAGGGACGTTTGCACCAAAAGATTTCTATCTGTGGTGGCAAGGCAGTTTATCCTGATGGGATTCCAAGTGTTAATTTAAAAATTCTTCTCTATAATCGGATTGAGTTTATTTTGGATAGTCAGGGGAATTTTCTCAATGAGGTCGATGCGGAGCAGGTGACTGAGGGTGGAGTGGTTAATGGTGCAAGTTTCAACTATGGTAATTTCAAGCGCCACTGGCAACTGGATGTGGAGCCGGTTCAACCACATGATCCTGATTTTCGTAATCGGATGACTAAGGGCTATCGTTCACCCAACAAATTGAAAAGACGTTGGAGACAGGAAGTGCCTGAACAGTTTGATAAATCTTTCTACAATCCAAAAGGTGTCTATGCCCAGTCTCATAGGTCTTTGGCAAATGATGTCAAACGCCAAGCCAGACTTTTTCTGGCCATGGTTTATGGCTTTAAACTGGTTCCGAAAAAGCAATCAAAGGAGGTTCATATGTCTAAACAACCGCAAAACAACAAAGGAACAGCGGTTCTAGGATCGCTAGTATTTATGGCCTTATACGCCCTAGGTATTTGGCACAATGCTGTCCGAGGAAATATCCCTTTCCTTATTCTTTGGAGTGTTTTACTCCTAGTTAATGTTAGCTATTTGATTTTCCGCTTGAGAAAATAAAAAAAGAAAGTGATACAGACCTAAATGGTAAGAAATTTAGGTCTGTATCACTTTTTTGTTTACATATGTCTATAAATTAAGGCAACTCTATTTCACTTAACCATTCAAAGATTTCATCATTACTATCAAAAGCAGAACCATTCTGACAGTGGAGGTCGCTTGAGTAGTTTTCTTTATCAAAAATGATTAATTTTTTCTCTTTTGACGGTATGGCTTCAAAATACTTAAATCCTAGTTGTTTATCGTAATACATATCATTAGTGGATAAAAGTACAAGAACAGGCCCTGAAATAGTTATCTCCTTAAATTCTTTACATCGTTTTATTAAAGAAGCTAGTGAGGGTTCTCCAAAATTCCACTTTGCCTGTTCAACTTGCCAATCTAAAAATTTATTTCTTTGAATATAAAGCATAGCTAACTTTTCAACAAAACTTGGCATTTCATCATCAATGAAGCGATGGAAGATTCTAGGAATGTTCTTTTTAAAGGATTCTAGGACACTTGGGAAATAATTATATAAAACAATTCTATCAAATAAGTCATTTTTATTTCCTTGTGCGCGAGCCATTAGCAAACCGCCCAAGGATAGACCAATTCCGATAAAAGGTTTAGAAACTTGATTTTCGTAGTAATTAATTATGACTTGGCAAACCTTTTCCCAATTAGGAATAAATGGAAGATGATGTTCTCTAAGGACAGAGGATTGACCTGGTCCCTCAAAAATGATGACATTATAACCTTCTTCGATCCCTGCAACAACATTTGTAAAGTAAAGTTCTTCTAACAAGGCATCGAAACCACCACAGATAAAGAGTGTTCCTTTGCACGTTGCTGTCTTATGAGTGAAACAAAGAGAACGTAATGAGATATTCTCATATGGGATCATTTCCAAACGATAAGGAATTTCTAACATCTTGAGCCCCTCATAAAAATATTGAACTGATAATTGGTAGACGTCTATTTTTCTTTTATCCAAAGGGGAAAGAAAAAATTCAGAGGCTTGAAAATAACGACTGGCTCGCAAAAAAGCATATCCTCGACTAATTTTAGAGGAATATCTTTGACTACGCTTTAATAGTTTTTCAGCACCGTCTTTCCAGCCACGATACCAAGATTCGTAATTGCCGTCTTTAATTTGTTGGCAGATATTTTCAACCTCGGCAAAGTCACTCCCACCTCTAGGGCAGTACCATAGTATGCGCCGTGCTTCAAATTCGAATTCTATTGTTTTAAAAAATACCATACTTCTCTCCTTTCGAAATGTAGTACAATAGTAACAGACTTTAATAATGAGAAAAAGAAGGTACCTAGAGGTAACATGGAAAACGAAATCTGTTTACGCAAGCTTGCTCAACCCTTGTTAGGGAAATGGACTGTATTTATTATTTTAACTTTAGAAAATGAGACACTTCATTTTGCAGAACTTGAAAGAAGGTTGAAAACAATATCTAGAAAGGTTCTTGCTCAAAATCTACGTGACTTAGAGTCGATTAATATCATTAGTCGTGAAGGTGTAGCTAGTACGGGTTCTCCAGTTTATTATAGTTTAACTGATTTGGGAAAAGATTTCTTACCACTTTTATATCAAATAAAAAGGTGGATTAGAGACCATGATGACTTGCTTTCACGAGAATAAGGTCATTTTTGCTAATATTAAACATATAGTGGAGTTTCTTAGATACCTGAAATTATCCACTGAACAATTTCATCTAAGGTCCGATATTATCTAAGGGAATTCCAAAAACTTTATCTTCAATCTAAAAAAGGTTTACCAATTGGCAAACCTTTTTTTGTATATTCAATTATAGCTTACCACTTGCTTTCTTCTGGGATAATAATCCAGCAAATGATATAGAAAAGAAAACCTGTTCCGAATAAGAAAATCGCTGCAGCCCAAATAAGGCGAATAATGACAGGATCAATGTCAAGATATTTAGCGATACCAGAACAAACACCGGCAATAATTTTGTTGTTTGGATCTCGTCTGAGTTCTTTTTTCATATGATTTACCTCCGTATGCCTTATTATACCATAATACCTTGAAGTCTAGTATGGGCTTTAAGGAAGCATGAAGTAGACGATACCCAGATATTGGAGAGCTGAAGCCAACATGATGAAGAGGTGCCAAATCATGTGGAAGTATGGTTTTTTCTTAGCATAGAAAGCTGCACCAACCGTGTATGACAATCCTCCAGCAAGCATGAGTCCCCAAAAGGCAGGTCCTGTCTTAGTGACGATAGCTGGAATAATGAAGATAACCAACCATCCCATCATCAGATAAAGGAAGAGGGAGAATTTTTCATTGATTTTTTTAGCAAAGATTTTGTAGAGAATACCAAAAATCGTTGTTCCCCATTGGAGGATGATGATGCTGTAGCCTAGCCAGCCACCAACCAGTGAGAGGGCAACAGGGGTGTAGCTTCCAGCAATGGCAATATAAATCATGCTGTGGTCAATAATTCTTAGAACCATCTTGTGGGGTGAGTTGTAATCCATAGCATGGTAGATGGCTGAGCTCAAAAACATGAGGAAAAGGCTGATAACGAAAACAGACATCCCGACAGCAGCAGTCATGCCATAGCCATTGTTGGCATGAACAGCAGTAATTGGCAATAAGACCAGCATGGCCAGAGCGCCGACGGCGTGAGTCACACTGTTGGCAACTTCCTCACCAAAGCTAAGTTTTTTACTGAGTTTAAGGTTGGGAGAAGTATTAAAAGTAGCGGTATTAGACATTATTTCCTCCTTCAAGGTCGTTCAAAAGTTGATGGGTAGCTCGGTAACATTGCAAAGTCTGACAGGCTGAAAGTATGACTTGTGGTGCCTCATCAGGCACCTGACCATTCATACAGGCTACAAAGTCATTGTAGTAGCTCTTTTGACTTTCAGCATCTGTTCGTAGGATTTCCAAGGTTTTCGCAATCTCAGAAATCTCAAAGACGGTCTTTAGACTAGTGATGACAATAAGTCTGGCTACCTGAGCAGCATTATATTTTTTCTTGATGGGTTTTGCGACATGGCCATGTTTGACATAATTATTGACCATAGAGGCGGTTAGCCCCTTGTCGTTTGGTCCTAAAGTGCTTTGGGTGACCTGATTGACATAGAGCAAAACCTGATCCAAATAGAGTTCAATCTCTGGTAATTCTTCCCAGAGAGGGTATTGTTGTGTTGTCAAATTATAAAAACCTCTTTATCTAGTTTTCATAACTAGATTATAACATTATAGAAATTCAAGTCAAGTCAGAACTTGTGAGATATGAAAAAGATGTTGAGATAATATTTCCAACATCTTTATTGTTTATGTGATAAGTCAGAGTGATTTTTTTATTGTTTCATCTTCTCTTTTTATGGGGTTCTAAGTTTCTCCAAAATTGCTTGTGCAGTTTCTTGGTTCATATGTTTGGCCTTGAGAAGTTCAGCCAAAACTTGAGGCATTTCTTCAGGACTAGCCCCAGCTAACAAGGCCAGAGATTTAGCTTGGAGTTTCATATGTCCTGCTTGGATTCCTGTTGAAGTCAGAGCTTTGAGAGCAGCCAGATTTTGTGCCAAACCAAGAGAGACGATGATACTGGCTAGTGTTTTAGCATCTGGATGATTAAGCAAGTCATGGGCGATAGACGCACTTGGATTAAGTCCAATAGAACCACCTCGGGTTGCGATTGGCATGGGGAGGGTTAATTCTCCAACTAGTTCCTTAGCTTCCTGATCATAAGTCCATGTGGATAGACCACGGTAGCTACCATCCTTGCTAGCATAGGCATGGCTACCGGCCTCAACTGCTCGCCAATCGTTTCCAGTCGCGATAACTAAGGAATCGATACCGTTGAAAATTCCCTTATTATGGGTAGCTGCTCGGTAGGGATCCACCTGAGCTAGTTGGCTGGCCATCTCCATTTTCTTAGCAAGGTCATGTGCTTCGTCCTTATTGCGGCTGAGAAAGCGTGTGCTAAGACGACAAGTCGCTGTCACAAGACTCTCAGTGGCTAGGTTTGAGAGAATAGCCATGAGGCTTTGCCCTTCTGAGAGTTTTTCCAATTCTGGTACCAGGGCTTCCATCATAGTGTTGACCATGTTGGCTCCCATGGCTTCTTGGGTATCAACGGCTAGATAGACAATGAGGAAGTCTCCCTTAGTCTCAGTCCAGAGCTTGCGAGGGCCACCCCCACGCTTAACAATAGAAGGGTGAGCCTCTTTGGCAATTTCTATAAGGTCCTGACTGACTGCTTGAATTTTACTTGAAGCAACAGCCTTATCAGGAACGTCAAAGAGGGCAACTTGGCCAATCATTTGACGGTCATGGATTGTAGTCGTGAAACCGCCAGAGCGCTTAACGAGCTTGCTAGCATAGGAAGCAGCGGCGACAACAGAAGGTTCCTCGGTAACCATGGGAACTTGATAGGTCACACCATCTACCAATACATCTGGGCAAATGGCAAAGGGAAGTGTAAATCGACCAATAATATTTTCAGCCATTTGGTTGGCTGTTTCAAGGGTGAGTTGTTGGTCCTTATCCAGAAGATCTTGATTTTCCTGAGACAAAAGAGCATTCTTTTTCAAATGCTCTTTACGTTCTTGCGGTGTCTTCTTGGAAAAACCAGTCCAAGAGAGTTTAGTCATATTAATTTCCTTTATAGATACGTTGGTGTTCAGAGATTTCAGTTAAACGGAAAGCTCCGGTTTGGTAATCAGTGAATTGAGTAGAGCCAGTGTCATCTAACTGCGCCTCTTCATAGAAAAGTTTTTCATAATCAGCAACGCTCAAGGGTTGACGCTTGGCAAAGGTATCTAGACGATCCGAACGAAGCAGGTCTTTGTAACCTTCAACCAGACGTCCTGAGAAAATTTCAGAAACAGCTCCAGAACCGTAGGAGAAGAAGCCAATCTTATCTCCTGCTTTGAGGTCTTGCGATTGTTCAAGTAAAGAAAGGAGACCAAGGTAGAGTGACCCTGTATAGATATTTCCAATTTGACGACTATAGGTAATCGAAGCATCAAAGTTGTTTGTCAAACGTTCTTTGTTCTCTGGATTCAAATCTTTTGGAATAATCTTATTAAGTCCCTTAAGAGCTAACTTTGGATAAGGAAGGTGGAGACAAAAAGCGGCAAATTCAGCAAAGTCAGCCTGATGGCGTTCTTGATAAGCTGCCCAAGTTGTCTTCAAACTGTCAAGGTACTGCTTGGTTGAATAGATGCCTTGAACATAAGGCGTTGAACTATAGTTTGGACGCCAGAAGTCCATGACATCACGAGTTTGTGCCACATTATCATCAGTAAGCTCCAAAATACGTGGGTTCTGACTGACTAGCATAGCTACAGCACCAGCTCCCTGAGTTGACTCACCAGAAGATTCCACACCATAGCGGGCAATATCACTAGCGATAACCAAAACCTTGCTTTCCGGGTGGAATGCCACGTGCAATTTAGCATAGTTAAGTCCAGCAGTTGCAGCGTAGCAAGCTTCCTTCATTTCAAAAGAACGGGCAAAAGGCTGGATACCTAAAAGACTGTGAACATAGACAGCAGCAGCCTTGGACTGATCAATGGAAGACTCAGTAGCCACAATGACCATATCGATAACTTTTTTGTCGTCGTCATTTAAAATATCAGCCGCTGCATCAGAGGCAAGCGTCACGATATCTTCTGTAATCGGCGTAATACTGGTTGCATCAAGCATCAGCCCCTTGCTGAATTTTTCAGGCTCCGCCCCACGGGCAAGAGCGAGATCAGCCATGTTTAGAACATATTGACTGGTCGCAAAACCAATCTTATCAATTCCAATAGACATATGATGTTTCCTTTTTTTCTTCATTGTAGTGTATCCAGAAGATACTAATCTATAGTGATTTTACCATAAAAGAGCGCTTTCGCCTTGAAAAAACTTTGATAGTTAGTTATATCTTAATTTTTGATATGAACTAGGCGATTTTAAACAACTTACTTTTGGTATTGCCGTAGCTTTTAGTTCTCATTTGCACTAGAATAAGGTAAAATTGAAATAATAATTGGATTTTTGAGACTTTAGACTCAAAAATTTGTCTTGGAACTTCGCAGACTTCCATAATCACTTAAGGAAAGTCTCAAAAAATACTTTGTTTTTAAATGGAATAAAGAGGAAAATCATGACAAAAGCAGATACTATATTTAAAGAAAACATCATTAAAATCATGGAAGAAGGCGTTTGGTCGGAGCAAGCACGCCCAAAATACAAGGATGGTACCACAGCTAATTCCAAATACATCACAGGAGCTTTTGCAGAATATGACTTGAGCAAGGGAGAGTTTCCAATTACCACTCTTCGTCCTATTGCTATCAAATCTGCCATCAAAGAAGTGTTCTGGATTTATCAAGACCAGACAAACAGCCTAGATATCCTTGAAGATAAGTATAATGTGCACTATTGGAATGACTGGGAAGTTGAAGGCGCGCTTGCCAATAATGGGGACAAGCGTTCAATCGGTCAGCGTTATGGAGCGGTTGTTAAGAAGCACGATATTATTAATCGTTTGCTGGACCAGTTAGAGGTCAATCCATGGAACCGTCGCAATGTCATTTCTCTTTGGGATTATGAGGCCTTTAAGGAAACAGCAGGACTTCAGCCTTGTGCCTTCCAAACTATGTTTGATGTTCGTCGTGTGGGTGAGGACATTTATTTGGACGCCACTTTGACGCAGCGTTCTAATGATATGTTGGTGGCCCATCACATTAATGCCATGCAGTATGTGGCCCTTCAGATGATGATTGCCAAGCATTTTGGTTGGAAAGTTGGTAAATTCTTTTATTTCATAAACAACCTCCATATCTATGACAATCAATTTGAGCAAGCTGAGGAACTCCTCAAACGTCAACCTTCTGATTGCCAACCACGTTTGGTTCTCAACGTTCCTGACGGAACTAATTTCTTCGATATCAAACCGGAATATTTTGAATTGGTTGACTATGATCCTGTTAAACCTCAACTCAAATTTGACTTAGCAATTTAATAAATGCTTATGATTTAAGCCCTTAAAGAGCTGGCAAAGTTTTTCCAAGCTCTTTTTGTCTTTTTTTGTTAGAATGGATTGTAAACTTAAAAAGAAAAGGAAGTACCGTGTCTAAACAACTCATTGCTATTTGGGCGGAAGCTCATAACCATGTTATTGGGAAGAATCACACCATGCCTTGGCATCTGCCTGCTGAATTGGCACATTTCAAGAAAACGACCATGGGCTCAGCAATTCTCATGGGGCGTGTGACCTTTGATGGCATGAACCGTCGTTGCCTGCCAGGACGTGAAACCTTGATTTTGACACGAGACAAGGACTTCGACTGTGAGGGTGTAACGACCGTTATGAGTGTTGAGGAAGCTCTAACTTGGTTTGAACAGCAAGATAAGGATCTCTATATTGCTGGTGGTGCTGGTGTCTACAAGGCTTTTGATGGGCATTATGATGCACTCATCAAGACAACTATTGAGGCTGATTTAGAGGGAGACACGTATTTTCCACAACTAGATATGACGGCATTTAAAGAGGTATCACACGACCGTGTGGCCAAGGATGATAAAAATGCCTACGACTTTAGCATAAGTCGCTATGAAAAAAAAGGAGACTAGGTTCATGCAACGTAGTGTTTTTGGGTTATTTACTGCATTATTGGGAGTGCTTTGTGTGCTCTCTGCCATTCCTGCCTTTCGCAAGAAACGTTATGGGTTAGCAGTTTTTCTCTTTTTAAATGCTTTTACTAACCTTGTCAATACTATTCACGCCTTCTATGGCATCCTATTTTAGAAAAGAGTGAGGAATAAATGGCTGGAAATCGTAATGAAGAAATGGTTTATTGTTCATTTTGTGGCAAAAACCAAGAAGAAGTAAAGAAAATTATCGCTGGGAATGGCGTCTTTATCTGTAACGAATGTGTGGCCCTGTCACAAGAAATCATTCGTGAGGAAATGGCAGAAGAAGTTTTGGCTGACTTGGCTGAAACTCCGAAGCCAAAAGAACTTTTAGATATTTTGAACAACTATGTCGTGGGGCAGGACCGTGCCAAACGTGCCTTGGCGGTAGCTGTTTACAATCACTATAAACGTATCAATTTCACAGAAAGTCGTGAAGACAATGATGTGGATTTGCAAAAATCAAATATTCTCATGATTGGACCAACTGGTTCAGGGAAGACTTTCTTGGCTCAAACCTTGGCTCGTAGCTTGAATGTTCCATTTGCGATTACGGATGCAACATCATTGACAGAGGCAGGTTATGTGGGTGAGGACGTGGAAAATATCCTCCTCAAACTGATCCAAGCGGCAGACTTCAATATTGAACGTGCGGAACGTGGTATCATCTATGTTGACGAGATTGATAAGATTGCTAAAAAGGGTGAAAATGTATCAATCACTCGTGACGTTTCTGGTGAAGGGGTTCAACAAGCTCTCTTGAAGATTATCGAAGGAACAGTAGCCAGCGTCCCCCCTCAAGGTGGTCGTAAACACCCTAACGAAGCGATGATTCAAATTGATACTAAGAATATTCTCTTTATCGTTGGTGGTGCTTTTGATGGTATCGAAGATATCGTTAAGCAACGTCTTGGTGAGAAAATCATTGGTTTTGGTCAAAATAATAAGGCAATTGATGATGACTCATCATACATGCAAGAAATTGTGGCTGAAGATATTCAAAAATTCGGTCTTATCCCTGAGTTTATCGGACGTTTGCCAGTCCTTGCGGCCCTTGAACAGTTAACAGTTGACGACTTGGTTCGTATCTTGACAGAGCCTAGAAATGCCTTGGTTAAACAGTACCAAACCCTCTTGTCTTATGATGGAGTTGAACTGGAGTTTGATCAGGATGCTCTTGAAACTATTGCAAGTAAGGCAATTGAACGTAAGACCGGTGCGCGTGGCCTTCGCTCTATCATTGAGGAGGTTATGATGGATGTCATGTTTGAGATTCCGAGTCAAGAAGATGTTACTAAGGTTCGTATTACAAAAGAAGCCGTTGACGGCACGGCTGCTCCAGTTTTGGAAACAGCATAAGGAGGTTCTATGGCTGAAGAACAAGTCCTAAATACGCACAATGCTGAGATTTTGCTCAGTGCGGCGAATAAGAGTCACTATCCCCAAGATGACCTCCCTGAGGTTGCCCTAGCAGGACGCTCGAATGTTGGTAAATCAAGTTTTATCAATACACTTCTTGGCCGTAAAAACTTAGCACGAACTTCTGGGAAACCGGGGAAAACTCAGTTGCTTAATTTCTACAATATTGACGATAAGCTTCGTTTTGTAGATGTGCCAGGTTACGGTTATGCCCGTGTGTCTAAAAAAGAGCGTGCCAAATGGGGCAAAATGATCGAGGAGTACCTCGTGACTCGAGATAATCTTCATGTCGTTGTTAGCTTGGTTGACCTCCGACATGAACCAACTCAAGAAGATATCCAAATGTATGAATTTCTCAAATATTATGAAATCCCGGTTATCGTCGTAGCGACTAAGGCTGACAAGATTCCTCGCGGAAAATGGAACAAGCACGAATCAATTATTAAGAAAAAACTCAATTTTGATAAAAATGACCATTTCATCGTCTTTTCATCTGTCACACGTTACGGTTATGATGAAGCATGGGATACGATTTTAGTAGAATTATAAAAAGAGCTCGGAGAGATCCGAGTTCTTTTCTTGCGATAGTTTTTGCCTATCTCTTTGATAGTTTCCACCTATTATCCAAGGGGATGATATTGTGATAAGCTTGTTTTATCACATATACTGGAGGAATCTATGGAAAACCATAATTATGAAAATGAAGGTCAGTTCCAACGGAAGATGACCTCACGCCACCTCTTTATGCTCTCGCTAGGTGGTGTCATTGGTACTGGTCTCTTTCTGAGCTCAGGCTATACGATTGCACAAGCAGGCCCTCTTGGTGCGATACTATCTTATCTTGTGGGGGCAATCGTTGTTTACTTGGTCATGCTTTCATTAGGTGAGCTAGCTGTTGCTATGCCAGTAACGGGATCCTTTCACACCTATGCCACTAAATTTATCAGTCCGGGAACCGGCTTTACGGTAGCTTGGCTTTATTGGATTTGTTGGACGGTAGCCTTGGGAACAGAATTTCTGGGTGCTGCCATGTTGATGCAACGTTGGTTTCCATCAGTTCCGGCTTGGATGTTTGCGGCCTTCTTTGCCTTTGTGATTTTTGGAATTAATGCTTTGAGCGTAAGGTCTTTTGCGGAAGCAGAATCTTTCTTCTCTTCCATAAAGGTTATTGCTATCTTGGTTTTCATCATCCTAGGTCTGGGGGCTATGTTTGGTTTGGTCAGCTTTGATGGTCATCATGAAGCTATTATGTTCAAGCATTTGACGGCTAATGGTCTCTTTCCAAATGGTGGTCTTGCCATTGTGTCAGTCATGTTGGCGGTTAACTACGCCTTTTCGGGAACAGAGTTAATCGGTATCGCAGCTGGTGAGACAGATAATCCTAAAGAGGCTGTTCCACGTGCTATTAAAACGACCATTGGACGCTTGGTTATCTTCTTTGTCTTGACCATTGTGGTCTTGGCTTCGCTTCTTCCCATGAAAGAAGCAGGGGTATCTTCAGCACCTTTCGTTGATGTTTTTGACAAGATGGGGATTTCATTTGCGGCAGACATCATGAACTTTGTTATCCTGACAGCCATTCTTTCTGCTGGGAATTCGGGACTCTACGCTTCAAGCCGTATGCTTTGGTCTTTGGCCAATGAGGGAATGCTCAATAAAAAGCTAGTGAAAATTAATAAGCATGGTGTTCCAATGACAGCCCTTTTGATTTCCATGGCAGGAGCATTTTTATCGCTCTTTTCAAGCATCTATGCTGCAGATACGGTTTATCTAGCTTTAGTATCAATCGCTGGTTTTGCAGTTGTTGTTGTCTGGCTCTCTATTCCTTTGGCACAAATCAACTTCCGTAAACAGTGGAATTTAGAACATTCCGATGATGAGTTGGATTACAAGACACCGTTTAACCCAATCCTACCTTATATCACAATCGTTCTCTTGGCCATTTCTGTGCTTGGGATTGCTTGGGATAGTTCACAACGTGCGGGACTTTACTTCGGTATTCCTTTCATGATTTTTTGTTATCTCTATCACTACCTTCGCTTTAAAAAATGGTAAGGAGGCCTTGTATGGCAACATTTAAAGACTATTTAGAGAATAAATCCCCCCTTATCCTTCATGGGGCTCTGGGAACAGAGATGGAGAGCTTGGGATATGATATTTCTGGCAAACTCTGGTCAGCCAAGTACCTTCTTGAAAAGCCAGAAGTTATTCAAAAAATCCACAAAACCTATGTAGCTGCAGGGGCTGACTTGATTACCACATCGTCTTATCAGGCGACCTTGCCAGGCTTGATGGAGGCTGGACTTACTGAGAAAGAAGCGGAGCAGATTATCGCCTTGACAGTTCAGTTGGCAAAGGCTGCACGTGATAAGGTATGGGTAGCGTTAGATGAGACTGAGAAAGCAAAGCGACCATATCCTTTGATTTCTGGGGATGTCGGTCCTTACGCAGCCTATTTGGCCAATGGTTCAGAGTATAGTGGTGATTATGGTCGAATTACTATCGAGGAGCTTAAGGAGTTTCATCGTCCGAGAATTCAAATCCTCCTAGATCATGGTGTGGCCTTGTTGGCTTTGGAAACTATTCCCAATCGTCTGGAAGCACAAGCCTTGATTGAACTCCTCTCTGAAGAATTTCCAGAAGCAGAAGCTTATCTCAGTTTCACAGTCCAAGAACCAGGCACTATCAGTGATGGGACTTCTTTAGATGAGATTGCCAAGCTTGTTTCCCAGTCAAATCAAATCTTGGCCCTAGGAATCAACTGTAGTTCGCCTCTTCTTTATGATCAGGCTCTTACTATTCTTAAAAATGCTGGAAAAGCCCTCATTACTTACCCAAACTCAGGTGAGGTTTATGATGGCAGTACGCAGACTTGGAAACCTAAGGATAAGGATGCTCTAACCTTAGTTGAACATAGTAAAGATTGGCATGCTCAGTTTGGAGTTAAGATTTTAGGTGGCTGCTGTCGCACACGTCCAAATGACATTAAAGCCTTATATACAGAGTTTAGAACCTAGTCAAATTTCTAATTATTTGTTATAATAGGAGACTGTAAGGCTATGAGCTCTACACATTATTAGTAGAAAATGAAGCCAGCGTTAAGCTGGTTTTTAAAATGAAGAGGAAAATATGACCTACGAACAAGAATTTCTAAAAGACTTCGAAGCCTGGGTTGTTACCCAAGTTAAAGTAAACGAATCGGCCTTGGCCGCTAGCAAGAAAATCTGGGAAGAAGATGGCGATGAGCGTGCCCGTGATGCAAGTTACCGCTATGAAGCCAAATTGGATGCTTACAACTTCTTAATTGGCAAGTTTGCCAACTATCGTGCTGGCAAAGATTTCCATGATATGCCAGATGGCTTGTTCGGGGAACGTCACTATTAATAAAGGATGAAAAAGAAAATGGCGATAGTACTTTATAGAATGGTATCGTCTATATGGTATCGTCTATCAAAATAGGAGAAAACTAAACACGGCTAAAGTAAAAAAAGAAAGCTTTTAAACACCGTTTGAAAAAACAAGGACTTTTCAATAATGTTAAAGCCTCTGCTCCACCCGTTGCTCCTGTTCCACCAATTCAACCAGTAGACCACAACCAGTTGCTGAAACTAAGACAGTTGCCAAGGAAGAAGTAGTAGCCAAAGACCTTAGTCTTGAAGCTTTCGCAGAACTTCCAGAAGTTGAAGACCTTCGTTCAAACCTTGTAGAAACTCTCTATAATGAAGGTTTGACTTCAGTAGAGGCTTTTGCTACTGTGACTGAAGAAGAAGTTCTTGCCCTCAAGGGTGTCGGACCTGCGACAGTTAAAAAATTGAAAGAAAATGGTGTTAGCTTCAAAGCTTAAGCCTAAAAAAGATCCGAGGTGTAGCCTTCGGTTTTTTTATTGTTTTAGAAAGCATTGCTTGATTGGAAAAACAAGAAAACCACTAGTAAATCTAGTGGTTAGTAGGTCTGGATTGTTTATTTCTTTGGATTTTGTTTGGTTAAATTAAGTCCAAAAAGTACCAAGTTTTCTTGATGCCTGCAGATGCGTCCCATATTTTCAGTGTGGCGGAAGATGATAAGCAAAGCCATCATGGTAAAAACCCCAGTGAAAATAAGGTCATAGCCATCTAGTAAGAAATGGATGGCTGGAAACACAGCCAGCGTAATAAGTCCAACAATTGCTGCAGTGACACTTGAAAATGAAATCATGCTGGTTAGATAGAGTGTTAGGGCAAAGACCAAGAGTAGGAATACACAGTAGAGTGGGGCAAAGCCAAGAAGAACCCCTGCACTTGTCGCAACGGCCTTCCCACCTTTAAATCCAGCAAAGATTGGAAAAACATGCCCGATAATGGCAAAGAAACCAATGACTAGAGGTGAAACCTCTGTAACACCAAGCCAGATAGGTAGAATAACAGCCAAGGTCCCCTTGAACATATCAACCAAGAAGGTGATGGTACCAGCAGTCTTACCTAGAACACGAAAGGTATTGGTTGTTCCGGTATTTCCAGAGCCATGCTCACGAAGATTGGTATGGAAGAAAAGTTTCCCAATCCAGAGGCCGGTCTGAATGGAACCTAACAAGTAGGCGATTAGGATTAACAATAAGATTTTCATGAGATAATTATAGCATAAAGCCTAGTAATTGACAAAGTCAGTCAGCCTTAAGATATCCCTTTAACTTTTCTGATTTCCTTTGCAAATTCTTTTGAAAACTTATAAAATAATAAGGATGAAAATTTTGGAGGTCACTCTTGGCTAAAAAAGAAATAAATGTAAATAATTATAATGATGATGCCATTCAGGTACTAGAAGGGTTGGATGCGGTTCGCAAGCGCCCAGGAATGTACATTGGCTCAACGGATGGAACAGGACTTCACCACCTTGTTTGGGAGATTGTCGACAATGCGGTCGATGAAGCCCTTTCTGGTTTTGGCGATGTCATTACTGTCACCCTAAATAAGGATGGTTCCGTTGCTGTTTCTGACTCTGGACGTGGGATGCCGACAGGTATGCATGCCATGGGTAAACCAACAGTTGAAGTTATTTTCACTGTCCTTCACGCAGGTGGTAAATTTGGACAGGGTGGTTATAAGACTTCTGGTGGTCTTCACGGTGTGGGTTCTTCAGTTGTTAATGCGCTGTCTAGCTGGCTTGAGGTAGAAATTACCCGTGACGGTAGTGTTTATCGCCAACGTTTTGAAAATGGTGGTCACCCTGTAACAGGGCTTGAAAAGATTGGCAAAGCAGCTAAGTCTAAGACAGGTACAAAAGTTACCTTTATGCCTGATGCGAGCATCTTTTCAACAACTGACTTCAAATTTAACATCATCTCAGAGCGCCTCAAAGAATCAGCCTTCCTTCTTAAGAATGTCACCATGACATTGACGGACTTGCGTGGTGAAGAAGAAGTTCGTGAAGAATTCCACTATGAAAATGGGGTTCAAGACTTTGTTTCATATTTGAATGAGGACAAGGAAACGCTGACACCAGTTATTTATATTGCTGGAGATCAGCAGGATTTCCACTTGGAATTAGCCCTTCAGTATAATGACGGTTATTCTGATAATATCCTTTCCTTTGTCAATAATGTCCGTACTAAGGACGGAGGTACCCACGAGACAGGCTTTAAGTCTGCCATTACCAAGGCTCTTAACGATTATGCACGTAAAACAGGTCTTCTCAAAGAAAAGGATAAGAACCTCGAAGGGTCAGATTATCGAGAAGGCTTGTCAGCAGTTATCTCGCTCTTGGTTCCTGAGGAACACCTTCAGTTTGAGGGCCAAACCAAGGATAAACTTGGATCTCCTTTAGCTCGTCCCATTGTCGATAGTATTGTTTCAGAGCACTTGACTTATTTCCTTATGGAAAATGGAGATCTGGCTTCTAACTTGGTGCGTAAGGCTATCAAGGCCCGTGATGCCCGTGAAGCTGCTAGAAGAGCACGTGATGCCAGCCGAAATGGCAAAAAAAATAAAAAAGACAAGGGGCTCTTATCAGGGAAATTGACACCAGCCCAGTCTAAGAATGCTAAGAAAAATGAGCTTTATCTGGTCGAAGGGGATTCTGCCGGTGGATCAGCTAAACAAGGCCGTGATCGTAAATTCCAGGCTATTCTGCCTCTTCGAGGAAAGGTCCTCAACACTGAGAAAGCCAAAATGGCAGATATTCTCAAAAATGAAGAAATCAATACCATGATTTACACCATTGGTGCAGGGGTTGGAGCTGATTTTAACCTTGACGATATTAACTACGACAAGATTATCATCATGACCGATGCCGATACCGATGGAGCTCACATCCAGACCTTGCTTCTTACTTTCTTCTATCGTTATATGCGTCCACTGGTTGAAGCAGGACACGTCTATATTGCTCTACCTCCTCTTTACAAGATGTCCAAAGGGAAAGGTAAGAAGGAAGTTGTCGAATACGCTTGGACGGACGGGGAACTTGAAGAACTTCGTCAAAAATTTGGTCGTGGCGCTATTCTCCAACGTTACAAGGGGCTTGGTGAGATGAATGCTGACCAGCTTTGGGAAACAACTATGGATCCAGAGACCAGAACGCTTATCCGAGTAACTATTGACGACCTAGCGCATGCCGAACGTCGTGTCTCAGTTCTTATGGGGGATAAGGCAGCACCACGCCGTCAATGGATCGAAGATAACGTTAAATTTACCTTGGAAGAAAGCGGCGCATTTTAAGTTGCAGGCCAGAAGGGAATGTAATAAGATAGAGTTAGGGGGAGCATTTATAATCAATAGATGCTTGGGATTATAAAAAAACAAGTTGATTATTTTCTACATCGTTTATTAACTATTTGCAGTGTCATTGACTAGAAATCAATGGAGGTAGAAAAATGGATTTTAATGTTATCGATTACCTAGCTTACCATGCAGATGTAGCTGTTCCGGCTATTATTCTTATGGTTATTGTTTCTGCCATATACTTAATTTTTTAGGGCATACGTCCTATAAAAACACGCTTTTTGATTCTCTTTCTCTTATCTATAGTCTCCCTCATAATCTTTGTGCTGGATAACAACCCCCTCTATTATTATTTGGGTAGCACATACTCAGGCTTATTATTTGGCTTTTACTACCTGATGGTCTTTTCAGTGTTTTATGTACCATTCTCACTAATAGCTTTTATAAAAAGTCTTCTACATTTAATACGCTTTCAAACCAATTATTCAATCTTATTAGCGATTAATAGTTTCCTCGCTACATTACTGGCTATCCTCAACCTACTTTTCTTACAAGGGTCTTTGGGATTTCTACCAAATTCATATATGTACTTTATTTTTCTCCTCCTAGCGGCAAGCGGTATTGCTCAAACCATTATAGGAGGCAAGGAAAACGAAAAAATAAGGACTATATGGCTAGGTCAGGAAAAGACAGTGTGAGGTAGGCCTATGTTATCTAAGGTATTAAGTTTTTTACTTTACCATCCTCAAGCAGTCCTTCCTGTTTGTGGGGGAGCAATATCTTATTTAAGTGTTTATAAAAAGAGACCAATAAAAACATGCTTTTTAACCCTGCCTATACTAGTAGTGATAACCTTCCTTATATCTTTGATAGATAATCCCTTCTCAGATAGAACATACTCGGGTTTGTTATTTATTTTCTATAATGTGTATGTTTTTACTCCTTTAGGTGTTGCTTGTAGTATCACATCACTTTTAAAAAGTATCTGTCATTATAGATTATTTCGTATGCCACTAGCTATTGTTCTCGTGATTAATGGCTCCACAATGACCGGACTAACAATCTTTAACCTTATTTTATTCTTTGGTGAACTTTCTACTTCATTGACACTATCTTATCTATTTTTTATTTTAATTGCGGTAAGTACGGTGGTTCAATTTGTGGTTGGTGAAATAGAAACTAGGAAGGTTAAAACGATTCTTCTACAGTTGCAAAGTCAAGGAAAGACATTGTAATCAGAGGTGTTGCTGTGGGGTAGGGAAACTACTATTTGTCTTTCACATTATTTCAAAATATTACTTAAACTAAAAAATAAAGAAAAATCTTATGTCTAATATTCAAAACATGTCCCTTGAGGACATCATGGGGGAGCGTTTTGGACGCTACTCCAAATACATTATTCAGGAGCGTGCGCTTCCTGACATTCGTGACGGTTTGAAACCCGTTCAACGTCGTATTCTTTATTCCATGAATAAGGATGGCAATACTCATGACAAGGGCTATCGTAAATCTGCCAAGTCAGTGGGTAACATCATGGGTAATTTCCACCCACATGGTGATAGCTCTATTTATGATGCCATGGTGCGTATGTCTCAGGACTGGAAGAATCGTGAAATCTTGGTTGAGATGCACGGTAACAACGGTTCTATGGACGGTGATCCACCAGCGGCTATGCGTTATACAGAGGCACGCTTGTCAGAGATTGCTGGCTACCTTCTTCAAGATATCGATAAAAACACCGTTCCTTGGGCTTGGAACTTTGACGATACAGAGAGGGAACCGACCGTTTCACCTGCAGCCTTTCCAAACCTTTTGGTCAATGGTGCGACAGGGATTTCTGCTGGTTATGCCACAGATATTCCACCGCATAATCTATCAGAAGTTATCGATGCCGTTGTTTACATGATTGATCACCCATCTGCTAGACTGGACAAGTTGATGGAATTCTTGCCTGGTCCAGATTTCCCAACAGGGGCTATCATTCAGGGTAAAGATGAGATTCGCAAGGCTTACGAAACTGGTAAGGGCCGCGTCGTTGTGCGTTCACGTACTGAAATTGAACAACTCAAAGGTGGTAAGGAGCAAATCATTGTTACTGAAATCCCTTACGATGTTAATAAGGCAGTTCTTGTTAAAAAAATCGATGATGTTCGTTTCAATAACAAGGTTCCTGGCATTGCAGAAGTTCGTGACGAGTCTGACCGTACAGGGTTGCGTATTGCTATCGAACTTAAGAAGGATGCTGACAGCCAAACCATTCTTAACTATCTTTTGAAATATACGGATCTTCAAGTCAACTACAATTTCAACATGGTAGCTATCGACAATTTCACTCCACGTCAAGTGGGCTTGCAAAAGATTTTGTCTAGCTACATTGCCCACCGTCGCGATATTATCGTTGCCCGTTCAAAATTTGATAAGGAAAAAGCTGAAAAACGTCTTCATATTGTTGAAGGGTTGATCCGTGTCATCTCTATTTTGGATGAGGTTATTGCCCTTATTCGAGCTTCTGAAAATAAGGCAGATGCCAAGGAAAATCTTAAAGTTAGCTATGATTTTTCAGAAGAACAGGCCGAAGCTATTGTGACCTTGCAACTTTATCGTTTGACCAATACGGATATCGTTACTCTCAAAAATGAGGAAACCGATTTACGTGAGCAGATTGCGACCTTGTCTGCCATCATTGGAGACGAGCGTACCATGTTTAATGTCATGAAACGTGAACTTCGTGATATCAAGAAGAAATTTGGTAATGACCGTCGTTCAGAGCTACAATCGGAAACCAAGACCATTGAAATTGATACCGCAAGTTTGATTGTTGAGGAAGAAACCTATGTCAGCATCACTCGTGGTGGCTATGTCAAACGTACTAGCCCACGTTCTTTCAATGCTTCAACGATTGATGAAGTCGGAAAACGTGATGATGATGATTTGATTCTGGTTCAGCAGGCTAAGACGACACAGCAACTCTTGATGTTCACTAACAAGGCCAATGTGATTTATCGTCCAATCCATGAGTTGCCAGATATTCGTTGGAAGGATTTGGGAGAGCATTTATCACAAACCATCACTAATTTATCTAAGGATGAAGAGGTGCTTTACGCCGAAATCCTGGATGATTTTGAAGCTGGTACTTACCTAGCAGCTACCAAGCTGGGTCAGATTAAACGTTTCGAACGCAAGGAATTTACGCCATGGCGTACCTACAAGTCTAAGTCGGTTAAATACGCTAAACTCAAGGATGATAGTGATTTTATTGTCACAGTCACTCCAATTCAATTGGATGATATCATGATTATCACTCAAAGAGGTTATGCCCTTCACTTTAACGCGGACGAAGTGCCAGTAGTTGGGGCCAAGGCGGCAGGTGTTAAGGCAATCAATCTTAAGGATGATGATATCGTTCAGGCTGTTTTTGTGGCAAATACTCAAAGTTTCTACCTTCTAACACAAAGAGCCAGTCTCAAACGTGTGGCTACAGATAATATCCCACAGGCTAAGCGAGCTGGTCGAGGTCTCCAAATTCTTCGTGAGCTTAAGACGAAACCACATCGCGTCTTTACGGCTGGTCCAGTCTTTACAGAAAATTCTGGTGGTGAGATAGATCTTCTAGCAACACCAGTAGAGGAAACTCCTCATACCTTGCTTGTGACAGCCACGACAGGTGAAACTGCAGAGGTTGATTTGTCCCTTCTAAATCTTTCAGATCGTACTAGCAATGGAAGTTTTATTGAAGGGTTAGCAGACAAAGAAGTCTTTTCTGCTAAGATTATTGAAAAATAATGATAAGAAAGCTTTGTTCTCTTACTAGAGAGCAGAGTTTTTTTCTTTGAGAGACTAAAGAACTGTTTTAAAAAGAATTGTCAGAATTTTTCAACACAAACTTGAAATTTTCAATGAAAAGAACTATACTAGAAAGCACATAGTAACAGAAAAGAGGACATACACATGACAGTTGATTTAGACTGGGAAAATCTAGGATTCAATTACCGTAAACTTCCATTCCGTTATATCTCATATTTCAAAGACGGCAAATGGGATGAGGGGCAATTGACTGAGGATGCAACTTTGCATATTTCAGAAGCATCTCCAGCCCTTCACTATGGTCAAGAAGCTTTCGAAGGACTCAAGGCTTACCGTACTAAAGATGGCTCTATTCAATTGTTCCGTCCAGATGAAAATGCCAAACGTTTGCAACGTACTGCTGATCGTCTTTTGATGCCACAAGTTTCTGTTGATAAATTTGTAGATGCATGTAAACAAGTTGTGCGTGCCAATAAAGAATACGTTCCACCATATGGTACAGGTGCTACACTTTATCTCCGTCCACTTTTGATTGGGGTTGGTGATATTATTGGTGTACATCCAGCAGATGAGTATATATTTGCTATTTTTGCTATGCCAGTAGGTAACTACTTCAAGGGTGGTTTGG
This sequence comes from Streptococcus sp., assembly GCA_003521145.1. Lineage (GTDB taxonomy): Bacteria > Bacillota > Bacilli > Lactobacillales > Streptococcaceae > Streptococcus. Next base: position 27,753 of record DOTL01000022.1, read on the forward strand.
CTCCAACAAACTTCCTTATTCAAGATGATTATGACCGTGCTGCGCCACATGGTACAGGTGCTGCTAAAGTTGGTGGTAACTACGCAGCAAGTATGTTGCCAGGTAAGATTGCACATGACCGTAACTTCTCTGATGTTATCTACCTTGATCCAGTAACTCACACTAAGATTGAAGAAGTGGGTTCTGCAAACTTCTTTGGTATCACAGCTGATAACGAATTCATTACACCACTTAGCCCATCTATCTTGCCATCTATCACCAAGTTCTCATTGCTTTACTTGGCTGAAAATCGCTTCGGTATGAAAGCTATTCAAGGTGATGTTAAGATTTCTGAATTGGATAAATTTGTTGAAGCAGGTGCCTGCGGTACAGCTGCCGTTATCTCACCAATTGGTGGGGTACAACATGGTGATGACTTCCATATCTTCTACTCAGAAACAGAAGTAGGTCCTGTAACACGTAAACTTTATGATGAGTTGACAGGTATCCAATTTGGTGATGTTGAAGCACCAGAAGGATGGATTGTCAAAGTTGACTAATTCTTAATAGTAATTAATTATTTTGGCTCTTTGTCAACTATAGTGGGTGACGAAAAGCTAACATCTAGAGAG
>DOTL01000006.1 GCA_003521145.1 Streptococcus sp.
CTAATTTCAACTTGAAATTTGGGCTCACTCCCTTATTTTTATAATAGGTTTGACTTGTGTTTCAATTGGTTCAATCTTATCACCCTGATAACATAACATTTCACCAGTCTAATAGCTTCTTATGAATAGGCTTTATCCAATTTTTCAAGAAGTTCTTCTTTCTCCTCGTCACTAGCAAATGAAGCTTCGATTGCCGTCTTATTATGAGCATAAAAGTCTTGCACTGAGCTATTAAAATGCTTGTGATAGAGTTCGTATTCCTTGGTTAAGTTTGTATCAGAAACCGTACGATTGTCTGTATTAATGGTAATATTCGCACCTGCTGCTTTCATTTTTAGATAAGGAAAATCAGCAACTGTAACGGCTGCCTTAGTCTGCAGATTACTTGTTAAACATAACTCTCCTGTGACACCATTTTTGACAAACTCTTCCAAAAGATCAGGCTCTTGAGCCAAAATCGTTGCATGGCCATTACGCTTAATTCCCATGGCAATCGACTCAGCCAAAAAGGCTGGGCAACCACACTCACCAGCATGAAAAGTCATGGGACGGTTGTAACTTTGGACTTGTTCAATGAGAGGTTTAATCGCTTTAGGTCCATAATGATGCTCATCTCCGGCAAAATCAAAACCAACAAAGTCACTATTATCAACCTCATTTGCTTCATCAAGAATACGAGCCGTTAATTCTTGATTTGATTGACGCATGCCACAAACTAGGGCCTTAGCTACAATTCCAAATTCTTCTTGAGCTTGACGTAAACCTTGACAAACGGCATCAATGGTTTCAGCGACAGTCAACCCCTTATCCATTGATAATTCGGGAGCAAAACGCACTTCAATATAGATAACATTTTCAAGAGCAGCCTGTTTAGCGACATCATAAGCCGCAATGGTCAAAGCTTCCTTTGTTTGAAGCAAAGGTCGAATGTAATCAAAAGCCTCTAGATAATCTAGGAGACTCTCACAGGTAGCCGGGGCTGTCACATGGTGTCTGAGCTCCGCATCGTCCTTAGGTAACTCAATCTTTGCTAAGTCAGCTAGGTGACGAGTAGTTTCCAATGATAGAGAACCATCCAAATGGCAGTGTAGTTCTGTTTTAGCCAACTTATGAAAATCAATAGCAGTCATTCTTTTCTTCCTCTCTAAACAATATGCTTTTATCAGATAAAAATTAATTTTTACTATCTTATCATTCTTATAGAAAAAGTCAAGGTATCGCGCATAATAGGACGTAGTAGATTCTTGAAATGCCATTAGCATTTTGTTAGGATGTAGCTATCAAGGATACAAGGAGAAACTTTATGTCTGACTATATTTTACCAGAAGTTTGGCAAAATCCAACCTCTATGGGAGGTGCCTGGGGCAGCCTCAATCAGCCTACAGCTGGTGCACGTTTTGAACAAACTTTACCTAAAGGTGACCAACCTTTCCAACTCTATACTCTTCCGACACCTAATGGTATCAAGGCAACTATCATGCTTGAAGAACTGAAAGAACTCGGTGTGACTCAAGCGGGCTATGACGCTTATCGTATTAAGATTGGTGACGGTGACCAATTCGGATCCGACTTTGTTTCAATCAATCCAAACTCAAAGATTCCAGCCATGATGGATTACTCTGAAGACCAACCGGTTCGTGTCTTTGAATCAGCTAACATCCTGCTTTACTTGGCTGAAAAATTCGGAAAACTCATTCCAACTGATCACGCAAAACGTACGGAAGTTCTCAACTGGCTCTTTTGGCAAACAGGTGCTGCTCCCTTCTTAGGTGGTGGCTTTGGGCACTTCTTCCACTATGCACCTGAAAAAATCGAATATGCCATCAACCGTTTTGCCATGGAAGCCAAACGCCAACTTGACTTGCTAGATAAAGAATTAGCAACCAAACCTTATATTGCTGGTGATGAATACACTATCGCTGATATCGCAATTTGGTCTTGGTATGGCCGTCTTGCTCAAGATAAGATTTGGGACAAGGCTGGTATTTTCCTTGATGTTAAAGAATACAAGCACCTTCAAGCATGGACTGAAAAAATTGCCAACCGTCCAGCGGTTAAACGTGGACTTGAAGTCGACTATAAAGATATCTAATTTTATAGCGGTTTGCCTAGGCTAACCGTTTTTCTATTGTTTCATGATATAATAGAAACAAAATCACAAGGAGACATTCATGACTGTATTTCAAGCTATTTTAGAAAAAATAAAAGCCTATGACACTATTATTATTCACCGCCACCAAAGACCTGACCCTGATGCCATTGGTAGTCAGGTAGGACTGAAGGAAATTTTAAAAACAAACTTTCCAGATAAAAAGGTTCTTGCGACAGGTGTCAATGAACCTACCTTATCTTGGATTGCTGAAATGGATAAGGTAACTGACCAAGACTATGAAGGAGCGCTTGTTATTGTTACCGATACAGCCAACACTCCTCGTATCGACGACGACCGTTTTGATAAGGGGGACTTTCTTATCAAAATTGACCATCATCCTAACGACGATGTCTACGGCGACCTCCTCTTAGTTGATACGACTGCTTCAAGTGCCAGCGAAATTGTGACTGACTGGGCTCTCACTCTTAGCCTTTCCTTGTCAGATGCCGCTGCTCGTGTTCTTTACAATGGTATTGTTGGCGATACAGGTCGCTTCCTCTTTCCGTCTACGACACCTAAAACACTTCAAATTGCGGCTAAACTTCGTGAATACGACTTTGATTTTGCAGCAATGGCACGTCGTATGGATAGTTTCCCATTCAAAATTGCTAGATTACAAGGTTATGTTTTTGATAACCTAGAAGTCGATGAAAATGGTGCAGCTCGAGTTGTCTTGACACGAAAGATTTTGGATGAATTCAATGTCACTGATGCTGAAAGTTCTGCAATTGTTGGCACTCCAGGTCGTATTGATTGCGTCGAATCTTGGGCTATTTTCGTAGAGCAGCCTGAAGGGCATTACCGTGTACGTCTGCGCAGTAAAAGCATTGTCATCAACGAGATTGCTAAACGTCATGACGGTGGAGGCCACCCACTTGCTAGTGGTGCCAATTCCTACAGCTTAGACGAAAACGAACAAATCTATCAAGAAATCAAGGATACCGTTGCCCATGCAACTCACTAATCGTCGTGTACGTCTCATGGGGACTGTGATTGACGTCTCTATCTATCATGAAGAACCAGAACCCCTGCTAGACCAGGTTGAAGCACTCCTACATAACTACAATAAGCGCTTCTCTGCCAATGACGACAGTTCCGAACTCATGAAAATTAACAAGGCAGCAGGCTTACATTCGGTGACGGTTCACCCAGAGCTTTTTGAACTTATTGCTCTTGGAAAATGGCATAGCTGCCAACCTGGAAGTCACCTTAACATTGCTATTGGACCTCTCACTCAGACTTGGCGAATTGGTTTTTCGGATGCCAAGTTGCCTCTGCCTGAAGAAATTCGTCCGCTCCTGGAAATTATCAATCCCAACGCCATTGTTCTATCCGAGGAAAATCAAAGCGTTTTTCTCAAAGAAAAAGGGATGAAAATTGATCTTGGTGCCCTGGCAAAGGGATATATTGCAGATCGTATTGCAGATTTTCTTAAAGCGGAAAAAGTGACCAGTGCCCTAATCAATCTTGGAGGTAATGTTCTAACCTTTGGACCAGCTCTCCATAATCCTGATGAAAAATGGCGGATTGGTATTCAAAATCCTAAGGAGACTAGAAACACAAATCTTATGGTGCTTGCTATAAGAGATCAGTCTATTGTCACTTCAGGAATCTATGAACGTACTTTTGAGATAAATGGCAAGACCTACCATCATATTTTTGATAGCCAGACTGGTTATCCAGTCTCCTGTGACCTAGCTAGTCTTACCATCATTTCATCCCTCTCAGTTGATGGCGAAATTTGGACGACACGTTTATTTGGCTCAAATCTAGAATGCATTTTCCAGGAAGTTAGTTCACAACCAAATCTTGAAGCAATCATCGTTGATAAAGATAATCGATGCTTTCAGACAGGTGGCATTTACAAAATGCGAATTTCCTAAAAAATAGTAAAAAAGACTTGTCAAGAAGACCACCTTTTGATAAACTAAAATAGTTAAAAAACTATGGTGCGGAAAGTACCATGGCAGAAAGGAAATATTTTAACATGAAAAAAGATATCCATCCAGATTACCATCAAGTAGTATTCATGGACACAACTACTGGTTACCAATTCCTTAGCGGTTCAACTAAACACTCAAACGAAACAGTTGAATTCGAAGGTGAAACTTACCCACTTATCCGTGTAGAAATTTCATCAGATTCACACCCATTCTACACTGGCCGTCAAAAATTCACTCAAGCAGACGGACGCGTGGATCGTTTCAACAAAAAATACGGTCTCAAATAAGCAACATCTTGTTGTTAAGCCATTCCAATTGGAATGGTTTTTTTGTATTCTCTTGGCTATAATCTCTCCTACTCCCCTCTTATAAAATAAAAAACAGCTTCCATATGGAAACCGTTTAATCCTATTAACCTGCTTTACCAATAGCCAAAGCCCAGATAAAGAAGAGGGCAAATCCAAATAAGAAGATCAAACCTGCAACAGCAAGACCTTTCAACCAAGTTGGAAGGTCTCTCTTTGCTTTTGTAACAAGTACATAATTCAAAAGCGCAAAGAAAGGTGTTGTAAGGAATGAACCAATCATTGCAAAACGAAGCATTGTTGCTACTTGACCTTGGAAGAAGAAAATAATGATAAGACCAAGAATAGCTGTCAAGGTCATCCAAACATTCAATTGTGTTTGATTTTTTTCTTTTTGTTTAAACAAAAGACGAAGAGAAATCTCGTTAACACGTGAGTAACCATCGATAACAGTAATCACAGTACCAAAGATACACAAGAAAGCGATAAAGGTAATCAAATAGCGTGACCACTCACCAAGTACTGAGGCATACATACCAACAAACTGAGCAATATACTTAGCTGATGCTGCTTCTACTGGTTTACCAGTTGGATACTGGATAAGAGCACCTAAGGCTACAAAGAATACTGCAAGAATAGCTGTTCCAATGTAACCAATGTTAAAGTCAAAGAGAGCATCATCAGTGTTGAAATCAACAGTTTTCTTTTTTTCAGCTGACCAAAGTGAGTTAATGGCTGAAATTTCAATTGGAGCTGGCATCCATCCAAGAAGTGAAACGATAAATGGAAGGGCTGCTAGCTGCCATGGTGTTTTTTCAACGAAGTCAGCACTGTACTCTGGGTGTTTGATTGTTGCAATAATAACTGCTGCTACTGTTGCGATAGTCAAGGCTGACATAATCCATTTAGCCATACCATCAAGAAGTTTGTAACCACCAAAGAGTAACATACCCCAGATAATTGCAACCAAAATAATTGACCAAGTGGTAATACTCAAACCAAGCATTGGAAAGGCACTAGCAATGATAGCTGAACAAAGAATAGAAACACCTGCAGTATTAACCAAGGCTGAAAAGACATTCAAAATGAAGAATACCCAAAGATATAATTTACCTTTCTCAGCATAACCTTCAACAAGGGTTTTACCCGTATCTGCGGTATACTCAGCACCAAAACGGAAGAATGGGTATTTAAAGAGGTTAGCTAGAATAACCAAGCCTAGCAAGGCCCATCCATAAGAACCACCCGCTTGAGTTGATGAAACGATGTGGGAACCACCTACGGCCGCTGAAGCCATTAGGATACCAGGTCCCATTGCTTTTATTTTACTACGCCAGGTAGACTGCCTAGATATACTTATTTCTGACATAAGAGAATCTCCTAAAAGTTTTCAGTATAATCTGAATTGATGTTTATAATTTTACACAATTATTGGAATAATTTCAATAGCATTTCAAATATTTTCTAAAAATAGAAAAAAGCCATCCAAACGGATAGCTCTTTTACTATTTAGAAAGTCCCGTAAAGAAATCTACGATGGCTTGCCAGATTTGTGCAAAAATATTTTTGCTGCTCTCAACCGCTTTGTTGGCATTAAAGTTTAGTTTGATTCCAGAGAAGGTATTACCAGCTTTCGAAACGATAGAATCTTTTAGTGAACTCAAGCTTGACTTGAAACTAGCACTATCAATGATTGAAGACTTAGATAAATTCAGAGCAAAATTCACCAGAAGATTGATTTGCGTATCAGAAAGATTCAAGTTGTAGTTATTGATGGTTTGCTGAACAATCGTTTTAGCTTGATCTTCAGTCAACTTATCTCCTTTATCAGCAACAGCTGACTTAATATCAGTCATAGCTACATTAAGCTTGTCTGCGTCATAGTCAGTCTTTCCTGAATTTTCCTCATTAATTTGAGAAAGGGTTTTGAGTTCCTCTTGCGCAAGCTCTTTGCTTTCATCTGAAACTTTAGCCCCATTTTGCTCAAGGGAATAGTAAATACCAGCCAAGGCACTTTCTCCAGTAACTGCGATTGGTGCGGCTACCGTAATCTTGGCATGTTCAATACCGAGTGTCGTTGCAGCATTACGATACATATCTGGAGTGATTTTCGTGATATTTTGCGGTGTCACAATCTCTACACTCAAGGTTTCCTTAGCACCTAGCTTAGCAATCTTAACTGAAGAATACAGCTGAAGACTAGAATCGTCAGCAACGTTCATAATATTCGCATAAGCAGATGTCGTCAAAGTCTTGACATTAGTATCCTTACTACTGTCATACCCTAACAAATTCAAGGTTTCATTACGTTGCTCTTCAGACAAAGAATACCCCATCACATAGTCTGGTTGAACATAGGATTCATCAATAACCTTTTGGACTTGTGATGATGTTTCTGCTTGAGCAACCGAAGTAAAGGCTGTTACTGAAGCCAACATAGCCATCCCAGTAACAAGAAGTTTTTTCAATTTCATGTGTGTTTCCTTTCGAAAATAGAATAATATTCCATAATCTCCTAAAGGACGACTGACTCTAGGCTCATCCGTTCACTTATTATACCACGACTTAAAAAATTTAGGTCAAAAAAACTACTCGTGCAACTCCAAGGGAAGACCATCTGGATCAGCAAAGAAAGTCATCTTTTCACCGGTAAAAGTGTCCTTGCGAATAGGTTGGCAGGAGATACCCTTTTGTTCTAACTCTTTGACAACCTCTTCAATATTAATCACTCTGAAAGCTAAATGACGTAAGCCACACGCTTCAGGATAAGACGGACGTTTTGGGGGCTCCACATAGTTCGGATCATTAGTCTTATTTCCAAAGATTTCTATTTCTATATTTCCACAACGTAAATCTAACTTATAATCATGGCGTTCTGGACGGTGATTTTCTCGAATAATATCAAAGCCAAGTTTATTGACATAAAAATCTCGAGACAAGTCAAAATCAGAAACAATAATAGCAACATGGTGCACTGTATTTAAAAACATATTTTCCTCCATAGAAAAAGGCCCGAAGGCCCTATCTTAACTTTGAAATTGATTGTATGATTTATTAAAGGCTTCAATAATATCTGAACTAGCCTTGTCAAAATCTACCTGTGATTTCAATTCACCTTTGACGATTGTACGCTGAGTTGCTTCAGCATCCGTACAAGTTACAAGGGTAACTTCAGACTTGCCAGGTGTATCATCAACTACTGCTACTTCAGTTGGTTGGACAACCTTCACTTTACTAATAACATAAGTATAGACTTTATTTTTATCCGTAAGATAAATCTTCATACCTTCCTTAGCCTTATCTAGCAGTGAAAATAGCATGTCAGATGCACCGGCAATACCAAAGACGTGGTGGCTAGCTAGTGAATAGTTGTTTTCACCACCCATGACTTGATCTTCTTTCATCGTTCCTGCACCGTAAGTCAACTCTGTATTGCCAAGTCCTTTGAAAATAGGGAGATTGATACCTACCTCTGGAATAGCAATACCACCAACGACAGGAAGCTCTTGAGCATCCATCTGTGCCTGCAAGACAGACTCTGTTCTAATCGATTTAACGGTGTCAAAGTCAAAGCTAGTCTTAGCTTCCTTGTTTTTCTCAATAGTCTTTTTAGAAACCTTGCTCACTTGATACTTATTTGTATTCCAAGCAATCACTGTGTTTAGAATAGACTTATTGAAAATCAAGGCTAAACCAACAACTAAGAGAACAACAATCAACACCCAGCGAAGAATATCAAGCCACTTACGGCGTTTTTTTGTTGCGTTATTTTTCATATCTTTACTCATTAGTTGTCACCACTTCCTTGATCTTCTGAAGGTTGTTCAACTTCTTCTGGCTCAACTAAAGCAAAGGTTACAATACGAGCTGAGTCATCCAAACGCATGACCTTAACCCCTTGAGTGGCACGACCAGTTTGTGAAATATTAGCAACTGCAGTACGGATGATAACACCTGTATCGGTGATGACCATGATATCCTCATCACCAGACACTGTTACAATACCTGCTAGGTTACCATTCTTCTCTGTGATATTGGCAGTCTTGATACCTTTACCACCACGACCCTTCGTTGGGTATTCAGTAGCTGAGGTACGCTTACCGTAACCTTTTTCAGTGATAATCAAGACTTCTTGGTCTTCTGTAATGGCAGCTGCACCAACAACTTGGTCACCATCACGAAGAGTTACCCCTTTAACACCGGCAGCCATACGACTCATGCTTCGAATAGTGTCCTCTTTGAAGCGTACACTGTAACCAAATTTGGTACCAATGACAATTTCTTCATTACCTGTAGTCAAGAAGACATTGATTAGCTCGTCACCTTCTCTAAGTTTCAAGGCAATCAAACCATTTTGTCGAATATTCTTAAATTCCGCTTCTTTTGTACGTTTAACCAGACCTTGGCGCGTTACAAAGACAAGGTGATTATTTTCAGAAGCTTCATCACTCTTTGCGTTAATAACTGTTTGAATGGTCTCACCTTCGTCCAACTTCAAGAGATTGACAATAGGTAAGCCTTTGGCTGTGCGACCGTATTCTGGGATTTCATACCCCTTAAGACGGTATACACGCCCCTTATTAGTCATGAAGTAAAGGTGATCATGAGTGCTTGTTGAGACAATATCACGAACAAAGTCATCATCGTTAACACCAGTACCTTGGACACCGCGACCACCACGTTTTTGTGAACGGAACTCGTCTTGGGCTAAACGTTTAATATACCCTTTATTTGAGAGAGTGATAACAACATCTTCTTCCTCGATGAGGTCCTCATCTTCAAGAGAAATAACTTCTCCGACCATAAGCTCTGTGCGGCGAGCATCTGCAAATTTACGCTTGCTTTCGTCCAATTCTTCCTTGATGATAGCAACGACACGTTCTGGTTTTGACAAAATATCAGCTAAATCAGCAATCAGCGCCAAGAGATCATTGTACTCATTTTGAATCTTATCACGTTCCAAACCTGTCAGACGACGCAAACGCATATCAAGAATGGCTTGACTTTGACGTTCCGTAAGTTCGAAGCGAGCCATCAACTCAGCTTGAGCCTCAGCGTCAGTTTGACTGTTACGGATAATCGTAATCACTTCATCCAAATGATCAAGAGCAATCAGCAAACCTTCTAAAATGTGGGCCCGTGCTTCAGCCTTATCCTTGTCAAACTGTGTACGACGAACCACAACTTCTTGTTGGTGCGCAATATAGTCAGCCAAGATTTGACGCAGAGAAAGAATCTTTGGAACACCCTTTTCAATGGCCAACATGTTGAAGCTAAAGTTAGTCTGAAGTTGCGTTAATTTGAACAAATTGTTCAAGATAACATTGGCCGAAGCATCACGACGCACTTCGATGACAAAGCGTACCCCTTCACGAGAAGACTCATCACGGACTGCTGTAATCCCCTCAATACGTTTTTCTTGAGCTAAACGAACGATATGTTCATGGACCTTGGTCTTATTGACCATGTAAGGAAACTCAGTGACTACAATACGCTCACGACCTGATTTAGTTGTTTCAATTTCAGTACGCGAACGAAGGACAATAGAACCCTTACCAGTCTCATAAGCACGGTGAATACCAGATTTTCCCATGACCAAGCCTCCAGTTGGAAAATCTGGTCCAGGAAGAACTTCCATCAGTTCACGTGTTGTGACTTCAGGATTATCCATCATCAATTTGACAGCATCAATAGTTTCAGCCAAGTTGTGTGGTGGAATGTTAGTCGCCATACCAACGGCAATCCCTGTCGCACCATTAACAAGAAGGTTTGGAATACGTGACGGAAGGACGATTGGCTCACGTTCTGATCCATCATAGTTATCTTGAAAATCTACGGTATTCTTATTGAGATCACGAAGCATTTCCAAGGCGATTTTAGACATACGCGCCTCAGTATAACGCTGAGCGGCAGCACCATCACCATCCATGGAACCAAAGTTCCCGTGACCATCAACTAACATGTAACGGTAGCTCCACCATTGCGCCATACGAACCATGGCTTCATAGATAGATGAGTCTCCGTGTGGGTGATATTTACCCATGACATCCCCAGTAATACGGGCAGATTTTTTATGTGGCTTATCAGGTGTCACCCCAAGCTCATTCATTCCATAAAGAATACGACGTTGTACAGGTTTTAAACCGTCACGAACATCTGGAAGAGCACGAGCCACGATAACACTCATGGCATAATCGATAAAGCTCGTCTTCATCTCGGACGTCAAATTAACGTCAATTAAATTATTATCTTGCACTCTAAAAATGCCTCTTTTCTTTCATTCAAATCATTCCAAACTCTAATAAAAGAGTATAGAAAATTTCTATAATATTATACCATAAAACGCTTTATTTCTCAGTTATGTAAAACGCTTTCATATATTATTTCTTTATTATTTCGTGACATACATCACTTAAAGTGGTAGAATAAGCAATGTATGGGGTAACCCAATTAAAAAATAAGGAGATGTTTAGACCCATGACTGCAACTAAACAACACAAAAAAGTCATCCTCGTTGGTGACGGTGCCGTAGGTTCATCTTACGCTTTCGCACTTGTAAACCAAGGTATCGCTCAAGAACTTGGTATCATCGAAATTCCACAATTGTTCGAAAAAGCTGTTGGTGATGCGCTTGACCTTAGCCATGCGCTTCCTTTCACTTCACCTAAAAAAATCTATGCAGCTAAATACGAAGACTGTGCGGATGCTGACCTTGTAGTTATCACTGCTGGTGCTCCACAAAAACCAGGTGAAACTCGTCTTGATCTTGTTGGTAAAAACCTTGCTATCAACAAATCTATCGTTACTCAAGTTGTTGAATCAGGATTCAAAGGAATCTTCCTTATAGCAGCTAACCCAGTTGACGTATTGACTTACTCAACATGGAAATTCTCAGGATTCCCTAAAGAACGCGTTATCGGTTCAGGTACTTCACTTGACTCAGCTCGTTTCCGTCAGGCACTTGCTGAAAAACTTGACGTTGATGCTCGTTCAGTTCACGCCTACATCATGGGTGAACACGGTGACTCAGAATTTGCCGTTTGGTCACACGCTAACATCGCCGGTGTAAACCTTGAAGAATTCCTTAAAGATACTCAAAACGTTCAAGAATCTGAATTGGTTGAATTGTTCGAAGGTGTTCGTGATGCCGCTTACACAATCATCAATAAAAAAGGTGCTACTTACTATGGTATCGCCGTTGCCCTTGCTCGTATCACTAAAGCTATTCTTGACGATGAAAATGCAGTACTTCCATTGTCTGTATTCCAAGAAGGTCAATATGGTGTAAGCAACGTCTTTATCGGTCAACCTGCTATCGTAGGTGCACATGGTATCGTAGGTCCAGTTAACATCCCATTGAACGATGCTGAACAACAAAAAATGAAAGCTTCTGCTGACGAATTGCAAGCTATCATTGATGAAGCATGGAAAAACCCTGAATTCCAAGAAGCTTCAAAAAACTAATCTAACATTAGTTAAATAAAAGTCTCCAGTAGGAGACTTTTTTCGTATTCAAAGAAAGAAAAAACAGCTAATTCAACTGAATTAGCTGTTTAAGATTATTTAGCTGAGATAGCTGCTTTAGCAATATAGCTAAGCGGTTGGTTAAAGTGTGGCATGAAGAACAGATCAAGCAATTGAAGACGATCAATTGTGACACCTTCTTGGATAGCCAATGAGAACATGTGAATTCCCATAGAGATGTCCATGCGTGATACCATTTGAGCTCCTAGAACTTTGCGTGTATCTTTGTCATAAACAATCTTGATTGTAACTTCATCGTTTTCATCTTCCATGAAGGCAGGTTTTTGAAGATCTGTTGAAGATACTACTGCTGGATTGAAACCAAAGCGTTTTGCTTTTTCTTCGGTCAAACCTGTAGATACCATGTTCAAACCATAGATTGAAATACCATTTGATCCTTGAACACCGTTTGATTCTACATCGCCACCGCCGGCATTGTGACCACCGACAATACCCGAACGAACAGCGTTTGAAGCCAAGGCAATATAGTTTACATCATCAAGGGCATTATCATAAACAGTAGCACAGTCACCAACTGCATAAACATCTTTGATTGATGTTTCTTGTTTCTTATTAACAAGGTAAGCCCCATTACGGAATGTTTCCAACTTACCAGCACCGAGAGCTGTGTTAGGACGGAAACCAACTGCAAGAACAACCATATCGACATCGTAAGCATTTTTATCTGTAACGATGCGTTCTACCTTAGTTTCACCTTCTACTGCCTTAACAGTTTCACCAAATGCCAATTTAATACCATGGCTTTCCATGTTTTTAGCCATAAGGTCAGTTAAGTCATGGTCGTAATAACCTGCCAAACATGTATCAACAACGTCGATAAGGATGACTTCTTTACCATGACGTTGGAAAGCTTCAGCCAATTCAACACCAATGTAACCAGCACCTACAACCGCTACACGTTTGATATCTTGAGATTTATCGTTCAACTTATCAATAACTTCTTGAGCATTTTGGAAAAGTTTAACAAATTGAAGGTTTTCAAGCGTAGCTTCGAAAGTATGGCTACCTTCTTTGATTTCAGCACCTTCTATTGGAGGCAAGATTGGTTGAGAACCTGTAGCCAAAATCAATTTGTCATATGATTCAACATGCTCTTTACCGTCTACGAGGGCTGTAACAGTTTTAGCATCAAAGTCAATAGACTCAACTGGTGAGTTCATATAAACTTTAGCACCCTTTCTTTCAAGTCCTTCTTTGTTGGCATAGAAAAGACCGTCGGAACCTGAAATTTGATTACCGATCCAAAGGGCCATACCACAACCCAAGAATGAAATGTTAGAGTTTTGGTCGAAAACAACTACTTCATTTTGGTCTCCATAATTATCGAGAATAGTATTAATACTAAAAGTACCAGCGTGGTTAGAACCAACAACTACGATTTTTGACATAAGTTTATCCAACTTTCCTTTGATAATAGTTTACTATTTTATTCTACCATAATAGGAAAACGGTTATACCTTTTATGCTCAGACTTTGTTACTTTTTGAACAAATTAAATTTGTATGCTCAAAACAAAAATAGGTCACGACAAAATCTGTAGAAAAACACTTTATGATGATGACCTTCCTCTATACCATCTCCGTCTTATCAAATCTTAGTGTATCTACTCAGCTCTTTAACATAAAAAAGAGTGAGCAACTCTCTCTTTAGAGAATGCCAACACTCTTTTATCACTATACTAACTCATTAAAGTCCCAAACGTCTGTCCAGCCTTCATAAAATTCAGGTTCGTGACATACCATGAGGACACTACCTTTAAAGGCCTGAAGAGCACGCCTCAATTCATCCTTGGCGTCAACATCCAAGTGGTTGGTCGGTTCGTCCAGAACAAGGACATTATTTTCACGGTTCATAAGGAGACAGAAACGGACCTTAGACTGTTCTCCACCTGAAAGCACCTGAATTTGACTTTCAATATGTTTAGAGGTTAATCCGCATTTGGCTAGAGCTGCACGAACTTCAGCTTGATTTAAGGCTGGGAAGGCATCCCAAACCGCTTCAAGTGGCGTTTGGCATGAGCCTTCTGCCTCTTGCTCGAAGTAACCAAGATCAATAAAATCACCTGTTTCAACTTCTCCTTCGAGTGGTTGAATAATACCAAGCAGGCTCTTAAGCAAAGTTGTCTTACCGATACCATTGGCACCGACAATAGCTACCTTTTGGTTACGTTCGAATGTAAGATTCAATGGTGCCTTGGTCAACGGATGGTCGTAACCAATAACAAGATCTTTGGTTTGGAAAATAAAGCGTCCAGGTGTACGGCTTTCCTTGAAATGGAATTCTGGTTTTGGCTTCCCTGCTTGCAACTCGATAATTTCCATCTTATCTAATTTCTTCTGACGCGACATGGCCATATTTCGAGTAGCAACACGCGCCTTGTTACGGTTAACAAAATCTTGAAGGTCTGCAATCTCCTTTTGCTGACGTTCATAAGCAGCTTCCAATTGGGCTTTCTTCATAGCATGGACAGATTGGAAATTGTCATAATCACCTGCATAGCGAACCAAGTCTTGATTTTCAACATGGTAGACAATGTTAATTACATCGTTTAGGAACGGAATATCATGCGAAATGAGGACAAAGGCATTTTCATATTCTTGAAGATAGCGTTTAAGCCAGGTAATATGTTCAGCATCCAAATAGTTGGTAGGCTCATCGAGAAGCAAGATATCTGGTTTTTCAAGCAATAACTTAGCCAGGAGAATCTTGGTACGTTGACCACCTGAAAGGTCCGTTACATCTGTATCCATACCAAAATCCATGACACCTAGTGCACGGGCAACCTCATCAATCTTAGCATCTAGTGTATAGAAATCACGCGTTTCCAAACGATCTTGAAGCTCACCTACTTCTTCCATCAGAGCATCAACGTCGGCTCCTTCGTCAGCCATAGACATGTAAATCTCGTTGATGCGTTCTTCAGTTTTAAAGAGCTCATCAAAAGCCTTACGAAGGACATCACGAACGGTCATCCCCTTTTCAAGAACAGCATGCTGATCCAAGTAACCCGCTGTAACGTACTTAGACCACTCTACCTTACCTTCATCTGGCTGCAATTTTCCAGTAACGATAGACATGAAGGTTGATTTCCCTTCACCGTTAGCACCGACAAGACCGATATGCTCACCTTTGAGCAAACGGAATCGGACATTTTCAAAAATAGCACGGTCACCAAATCCGTGACTAAGATTTTTGACTTCTAAAATAGACATAGCATATCTGGGCTAAAACAGTCTTCAGCCCTTTCCTTTCTTGACATTAACTCTACTATTTTATCATTTTTTAGTGAAAATTTGGACCTATGCTTTTGGAAAATTAAAAAGAAAAAAGCAGGACCAACCTGCTAACTCTTTAGCTTCTCTGTAAAATACGTTTGAAGACAGGATATAGAAGAGGAACCGCAATGACAGTCACTACTGATGTTCCAAAGGTTCCCCCTATTTTAGTAAGTGCCAATACCATGGCAGCATTTACTGGTAGAGCTGCAACGATACTATTAATAATAGTATACTTGACAAAATTCAAAAAAATTTTGGTCACTGCAGCTATGACTCCAACGACTATGATGTTAGCCATTTTATCATTAAATTTTAATAGCTTTTCAAAAACAAGATAGAGAACATAACAGACAATCAAGGATTCTAAAATAGTAATCCAGACTTCGGCAGCATAACCATTGAAAATATCGAATAGCCCTAACCCTACTGTTGCGACTAAGGCACCTTTTTTAGCACCAAAAATCAAAACAGCAATCACAACAAGGGCATTTCCCAAATGGACAAATTGGGGTCCAAAAGGAATACGAATAAACTGCACACTCACTATAATTAAAGCTGCATACAAACTTAGAATAACTAATTCACGTGTTTTATCACTTTTCATTTTTCTCCTCCAATAGGGCATTAAAAACACTAAATAATAAACCAATATGAGGCTCATAGCAGAGACCATATTTTAAAGGACGACCATCGGACAGTGTTGACGAAAGAACCCTATCCATAAAATCCAAGGCCAAATCACAAACCTTTAGTAAATCAAGATTATAAAAGTAACCAGCTGATAAGATTGCCGTTAGTAAATCGCCGCTTCCATAAAAATGATTCCCATAACGTTTTTGCATACGATAAACCGTTTCATTAGTCTCTTTATCAAAATAACCCAGTCCAATTTTGTCTGTCTCAAATGAGATACCTGTCACAATAACTTTCCGAGGGCCAAGCTTGCTTAAATCTCTCAGAAGCTTTTCAACAGTAACTTTATCATAGGAACCTGCTTCAAGATATGGAGTATCCGTCAACAAGGCGGCTTCAGTCAGATTGGGAATGATAACATCTGCCTGTTGACAGAAATCCTTCATGGCTTCTACATAGTTTCTATCAAATCCTTGATAGAGACAGCCATTGTCACCCATAATAGGATCAACAAATAGAGCTATCTGTTTATCGCGAGCCAATTGACCTACACACTTTAGTGCTTCTTCTGACTTAAAATAACCACTCACAAGGCCATCTACAATAAAATCCAAGTGCTCCCACTGCTTACAAAATCCCTTAAGATTATCCGTAAGATCCCGTACATAGATATTTTCAAACCCACCTGTATGCGAAGATAAAAGAACCGTTGGCAAGGGGAGGACTTCAGTTTGACAGGCTGACATGATAGGGAGGCTACTAGTCAAAGCAACCTTACCTAGACCAACCAGGTCATTGGCAACAATTACTTTGGTCATCTATTTTCCTTCCCAGGTCTTTTTAAACTGTTTAACAAAGCCTGTGTGGAAATAAATGTAGTAGGCCGCCCCTAAACCAAGAATAGCAGCTACAATGTCAAAAGGAACCTTCATAATAGCATAGGTTGGCGTACCATAGATAAAAGCTCTTCCTAAGCCGTATCCTACTAAGTCAATAATAGCCCCAAGCAAGAGACTTAAAGCTGCCCTAGATTTGCTCAATTTTCCTAAGCGGCCTCCAACAATGAGTGCAATAGCGAGAACTTGAAGGCTGTGTGTTACTAGAGTTACCCACATAGGAAGAGGGTAGAAAAGAAAATCTCCAATAAAGGAACCTACTCCCGCAATAATAACTGCTTCTGTAGGTGGGAAAATTAAGCCAACTAGGAAAATAACAATCCCGTTAAAATAGAAATGACCTCCTGGCACAGGGATAGATAAGAGAGTTGAACTCAAAATAATGACAAGTGCCATGAAAAATGAAGAAATGGTTAAACGTTTTGCTGACATACCTAAAACTCCTTAGTAAATAAACATAGTATAAGTTTATGAAAATTCTGACGATTAAACAAGATAGTATTTCCGCCACTGTATGGGTACAGATTTTGAGCAACAAAAAAACCACACGTTCGTGTGGTGATCAAACTTATTGAGCTTTTTTATCAAAATATTTGACAGGTGCCTTTTCAAGATTTTGTAGTGAAAGCTTGGCTGTCGCGTTTGCCTCAGTACCGTAATCAGAGAAATCAATGATAAGATTATGATCAAAATCCGCAACGGCATAGTCAACAACGATTTCTTTAACTTCCTTAGGAGCAATCTTGGTTTTATTTGCAATCTTATCTCGGTCATCATCTTTAGAAAAGACAATTGTTGCAACCTTCACTTCTTCCTTTTCTTGTTTCACATCAAGGACTACCTTCATCAAAAGAGTGTAGGCATTCATGGTTTCTTTACTTGAGTTGCTGAGTTTATAGTGAACGCGTACAGCTTTTTGACCTTCTGGTGATTCGATTTTAGTTGCAGAAAGAACTTGTACACTAGCATCTTGTCCTGTAAATTGCATTTTGTTTTTATCATAGGTCCAAGTAGGCTCTTTCTCAGGTATACAAGCTGACAAACCGATAATGGTCAAGCATGCAAGAGCGAGAAGTCCTAAGATTTTCTTAAAAGTCATTCTTATAATCTCCTTAAACTTATTTGAAAGGGGAATTTAATTTTACCTTACAACCTTCTTATTATGTCAAAATCTAATAATCTTGTCAACTTTCTCTGGGACTATTGCTCTGAGAAGGGAAGTAAGGTAAAATAAGGAAAAAATCTGTAAGGGGTCAGTTATGAGTATTTATCAAGATATTGTCGAGACCATTATCAAAGATATCCAAAATGGTACTTTGAAAAAAGGGAGTAAGCTCCCCTCTATTCGTCAACTTAGCAAGACTTATGCCTGTAGTAAGGATACATCACAAAGAGCACTCTTGGAACTCAAGTATCAAAACTATATTTACTCCGTACCCAAAAGTGGCTATTATGTTCTCGAAGGACGCAATGAAGTCGATAATAAGGTCCTTCTTAACCTTAACGATTACAATCAATTGGCCTACGAGGATTTTAAACTTTGTTTGGATGAAACTTTGGCGGGTCATCAGGACTACCTCTTCAACTATTATCATGAACAAGCTGGACTCAAAGATTTGCGTGAAGCCTTAAAGAGTCGATTAATTGCTGACGATGTTTATGTCAATTCGGACCAGATTGTCATAACTTCAGGAAGTCAACAGGCCCTTTACATCCTTTCACAGATGGATTTTGGTAATGGTGGCTACAAAATTCTCTTAGAACAACCTACCTATCATCGCATGAACCAGCTCGTCAACCGTCAAAATCTAGCTTACGAGACGATTAACCGTGGTTTTGATGGTTTAGATTTTGACCACTTGGAAGAGTACTTTAAATCTGGACAGATTAAGTTCTTCTATACCATCAGTCGTTACTCCAATCCTCTCGGGTTAAGCTATACTGCTAGCGAAAAAGAAAAGCTAGCCCAACTTGCCAAGCAATATAATGTTTATATCGTCGAGGATGACTATATGGGAGACTTTAGCGATAATAAAAATCTCCCGATTCACTACTATGATATTCAAAATCAGACCATCTACATCAAATCCTTTTCCATGGCCCTTTTTCCAGGTTTGCGCCTAGGTAGCCTTGTCTTACCACAAAATCTCAGAGCTATCTTTTTGGTCCACAAAGGACTTATTGACTATGATACCAATCTTATTATGCAAAATGCCCTCTCAGTCTACCTAGATAATGGCATGTTCCAAAAAAACATTAAGAAACTTGGTGACCTTTTTCAACAAAACATGGCTAAAAGTCAAGCAATCATTAACAAATCTAAGGTTAGCATTCCCTATCAGATTTCCCCTAGACATGTGACCTGGCAACTTCCTAGGGAGTTTTCACTAGAAAAATTCAAAGCCCACAAGCAGATTCGTTTTTTAGAATCATCCTTTATTAGACCAACTTCTGAAACTTATGTGCAGATAGGTCATGGACAGGAACTGGAATCCTTTATAAAAATTTTAAAAAAGACAAAGTGACAATTAGACACAAGAAAAGCCATCGCATGATGGCTTTTGCTTATTTAGTCTGTTCAAAACGTAGGTGTACAATTACTTTGTCACCATAACCGTTACGCTCCAAATCTCGTTGCAAACGGTATGAAATATAATGCTCGGCAATATTGATAAAGCCTGCTTCCATAAGACGATTTTCAACCAACGACTGAATCATGTTAATGGTTGGGCGTTCTACCTGAGCATCTTGAAGATCAAGTACGACTTTTTTCGTCACTTGAGCAAGGTTTTGGCGCCAAGTATCATCGAGAACATACACAGTCTGTGCTGCTTTTAAGATGGCTTGGTAAATTTTATCAGGATCAAATTCAGCAACTTGACCATTACGTTTAATAATTTGCATGGCTACCCTCTTTTCATGGCTTTTTCTTTTATTATGCAGAGAATTTACATATTTGTCAAGTGCAAATCCCTGAAAGAGCTATCCAGACTGCTTATTCCCTGAATTTAGAAATGTAAGCTGGTTTGCCATGTTTATCAAAGGAAAGTGTTGCCGTGTAGGACTCTGACTTATGATGGCGCAAATAATTAGCGATTCTCTTGTCACCGTTTATCAGGTGAATATCATAAGTCTGCCCGTCAGAGCTTACAAAGTGAGCATTAATTCTAGCACTACTCGTTTTTGTCCCAACATGACTAATGTCTATTTGTTCGACTTGGCCATCATTGGTTTTAGCTATAGGACCTCTATAGTCTTTGTAAATAGTGAATGTAGTTAAAACATCCCCAACCAAAACATAGGTCATTCCGAAAACAAACAGATAAACTATTGGGATAACAATCAAAGATAATTTACTTTTACGGAACGTTTCTTTATGCAAAGACTAAATATCCTGAGGTGACATGTAAAAAAACTTCTTAACATACTTATGAACAAGTAACCTATAGACAAGTATTAAAAATGTTAATTGCCCTAAAGGGGAAGCGAAACTGGGTAAACCATCCATCAGTACATTGACTTTATCAGATTCAAAAGTATAGTGTTCCCATACACCGTCAAAGAACTCTAAAAACAAATTATCTCCTTTTTACAATATAGTCTAGTCACTTAAAAATCCATCTTCTCAGATGGATTTTCTAACTATTAACGTACTTCTGCTTTGACTTTCTCAGTAAGAGCTTTGGTGATTTTTTCCATGTATTTAGCAACTTCTTCGTCAGTGAGGTTGTCATTTGGATTTTGGAAAGTAAGGCTATAAGCCATTGATTTCATCCCATCACCAAGTTTTTCACCTGCGTAAACATCGAAGAGTTTAACGGCAACCAAACGTTTCACTCCTGCAGAATAGATAGCATCCAGAACTTCTTGATGAGTGATTTCTGCCTTGAGAAGAAGGGCGATATCACGTGAAACTGCAGGGAATTTTGTGATTTCAACAAATGGTTGATCTGGTTGCAAGGCAGCTTCTACAGCACTAAGGTTAATTTCAGCCACATAAGTCTCAGGAATACCATAGTTTTTGGCAGTTTGTGGGTGAACTTGACCAAGGAATCCAATCGTTTGACCATCAAGCACAATAGCAACTGTACGACCTGGGTGCATGCTTGCTAGGTCTTTTGTTGGAACATAGTCGACTGAAACTTCAAGTTTATCGAAGAGAGCTTCAACGATACCTTTGGCATAGAAGAAATCAACTGGCGTTGCTTTAGTTTGGAAGTCTTTTTCAGCTACAAGACCAGAAATGGCGAAGGCAAAGCTATTGATTTCATTTGGTAATTCCTCTTTTGGATTACCCTTTTGTTCAAAGACCTTACCGATTTCATAAATAGTAACGTTACTATTCTTACGGTTAACGTTGTAAGCAACCGTATCAAGCATCCCAGAAATCATGTTCTGACGGAGGGCTGAACGGTCAACAGTCATTGGCCACAACAACTCTGTCAAGTTACTTGGTGTCGCAGCAAATTCAACGGCCTTTTCAGGTGTTGTCAAAGCATATGAGATGATTTCAGTCAATCCAGCACCTTCAGCAATAGTACGAACCTTACGGCGAAGTGCTTGTGTTTCAGTCAATTCAACGGCTGTTCCTGCTGCTTCTGGAAGTGTCGTAGGCAATTTTTCATAGCCGTAGATACGCGCAATTTCCTCAACCAAGTCTGCTTGAATACTGATATCCCAACGACGACGTGGTACAGATACTGTGAATTTATCAGCATCACCTGTCAATCCAAAACCAAGTTTCTCAAAGACATCTTCAATATCTGAAAAAGTCAATTCTGTACCAAGACGAACATTTACGTAGTCAAGACTTGTAGAAACTTGAACTGGCTCAGTGTCAACAGAACCCGCTTGAACACGGTCTGCAAGTACCGTTCCATTTGCCAATTCTTGCAACATTGCTGCAGCAAAATCAAGTGCTTCAAGGACAGTATCGTTATTGATACCTTTTTCAAAACGTGATGATGATTCTGAACGAAGGTTGAGACGGCTACTTGTCCTACGAACTGATTCACCATCAAAAACAGCAGCTTCGAGAACGACATTTTTAGAATTGTTGTCAATTTCAGTTGAAACGCCACCCATAACACCTGCGAGGGCAACTGGTTTGTCAGCAACTGTAATAACAATATCTTCAGCAGTCAATTCACGTTCTTCACCATCGAGAGTGACTAATTTTTCTCCATCACGGGCATCACGGGCAACAATACGTGAGTCTTCAAATTTATCCAAATCGAAGGCATGCATTGGTTGTCCAAAGTAAAGAAGAACATAGTTTGTCACGTCCACCACGTTGTTGATTGGACGGATACCTGCATTCATAAGAAGGTTTTGCAACCATTGTGGACTTGGTTGAATAGTAACATTCTCAACCACACGGCTAGCATAAGTAGCCACTTTATCACTTTCGATGGCTACTGAAATCTTATCAGAAGCTGGTTTGCTGACTTCAGTGACCGTTTTTTCTGGGAAGTGAACAGATTTCCCATAGATTGCAGCGACTTCATGAGCCACACCACGCATAGAAAGAGCATCCGCACGGTTAGGTGTGATTGACAATTCGATGATTTCATCATCAAGGTCGAGATATGGGAAAATGCTATCTCCAGGTACAGCATCTTCAGGCAAAATTTGGATACCATCCGCAAATTCCTTAGGAATAATGCAATCTGGAAGTCCAAGTTCTGCCAAAGAACAGATCATACCGAGAGATTCCATGCCGCGAATCTTACCTTTTTTGATTTTGTAATTGTCCGCAATGCGGGCACCAGGAATGGCAACAATTACCTTGATTCCAGCAGTAACATTTGGAGCTCCACAAATAATTTGACGTGGACCTTCAGCATCTCCTGTATCAACTTGGCACAAGTGTAGGTGTGTTTCAGGCACATCTTCACATGACAAGACATGACCAACAACCAATTTTGACAAGCCTTCAGCAGGTGTTTCAACACCTTCTACTTCAATACCTGTCGTCGACATTTTTTCAGCGAGTTCGGCAGTGGTAACATCCACATCAACCAACTCTTTTAACCATTTATAACTAACTAGCATAATTATGATACCAAGCCCGTTAATAGCTCTCAGCAAAAATAGGAAAGACAACGTTGGTGCATTAGCACCTAGGTGACTTTATCTTTTTTGCCCAGAGCTTAGGGCGGGTTCAAATCCTTTCTGTATGATTAGGAACAAAACATTTAGATTTAAAAACAACTAATCTCAAACTTTGAGGTCGTATTCAAATCTTTTCTGTAAAATTATCAGTTCAACTGATAAATGAGAGAAGAGTTTAAACCTCTACTTAAGTGGGCTCAAATCTTTTCTGTAATTTAGGAGTATGTATGCTGATATAAGAGGAAGACGAACTGACACAATTAACACCTTATAAAATCCTCTCTCTATCAACTGAATAATCGGTTTATAGTTTTAATTTAAGCAACCAGTCGCGGTCTACTTTACCGTCAACAACTGGAAAATCGTGTTCTGCGAATTTTTCGAAGCCATATTTGTCGTAAAATATCTGTGCTTTGAAATTCCTTTCTAAAACACCCAAACAGGCCCAATCATAACCTAGGTCACGAGCTTCTTGTAAGGCAAACTCAAAGAGTTGCTTACCCAAGCCCATACCTTGGAAGGTCTGACTGATATATATGTTGAATTTGAAGGTGTTGTCCGAATGTTGCTCTGTTTGAGCAGAACCTACATTAGTCTTAGAAAACCTGACTTTTCACCATCAACGAGAATGAAAAAGTAACGCAATTCTTCATGAGTGATTTCATCTAAGAGAACTTCCTCAGAAAGTGCGGTGTCGAAATAACCTTGCAACTGGGCCTCGGTGTTATCATGAGCAAAAGTCTCTCTAAAGGTATCTTCGGAGATAACTTTTAATTCTGCTACTTCTTACGGAAGAACCTTACGAATAACGACTGACATGACAACCTCCTAAACCTTATTTAAACTGTTCTGAGAAACGAACATCCCCTTGGTAGAAACCACGAATATCGTTGATACCATACCGAAGCATGGCAATACGCTCCTGACCAAGACCAAAGGCGAAACCTGAGTATTCCTCAGAATCAACACCTGACATCTCAAGCACTTGTGGGTGGACCATACCAGCACCGAGGATCTCAATCCAACCTGTCTTCTTACATACGTTACATCCTTTACCACCACACTTGAAGCATGACACGTCAACCTCAACGGAAGGCTCAGTGAATGGGAAATAAGATGGACGCAAACGGATTTGACGTTCTGCACCAAACATTTTTTGGATAATCATTTCAAGCGTTCCTTTAAGATCACCCATTGAGATGTTTTTACCGACGACCAAACCTTCGATTTGGTGGAACTGGTGACTGTGAGTTGCATCATCTGTATCACGACGAAAAACACGTCCTGGTGAGATCATCTTAAGTAGACCTTTAGAAAAATCGTGTTTATCAAGTGTACGAGCTTGAACAGGGCTTGTATGTGTACGAAGCAAAATTTCTTCCGTAATATAGAAAGTATCTTGCATGTCACGCGCTGGATGGTCCTTAGGCAAGTTCATACGTTCAAAGTTATAGTAATCTGTTTCAACTTCAAAACCATCAACGATTTGGAAGCCCATCCCCAAGAAAATGTCTTCGATTTCCTCAGCTGTTTGACTAAGAATATGACGGTTACCAAGTTTAACTTGACGTCCTGGAAGAGTTACGTCAAGACTTTCAGAGTCAAGTTGTGATTTAATTTTAGCGGCTTCAACAACTTTAGCGGCTTCGTCAAAAGCTTCAGTCAAAACGTCACGAACTTCGTTGACCATTTTACCGACTTTAGGGCGTTCTTCATTAGGAAGGTCTTTAAGCCCCTTCAAAAGATCCGTCAAAGAGCCTTTTTTACCCAAAACTGCAACACGCAATTCTTGTAATTCTTTAGAGTGTTCACCACGCATTTCAGCCAATTTAGCCTGCGTCGATGTTTTCAACTCTTGCAATTGTGTTTGTAAATTCATGAGATTCCTTTCTTATGTAACAATTTCGAATCGCAAACAAAAAACCACATGCCAAAACTCCAACCCGGAGCGTTAACACGCGGTACCATCCGTTTTTATCTGGTTACCCAGACCTTGATTCGCCAGCCGTCTTCATGAGTGAATTCGCCAAACTTCCCTTGAGGAGGCTTCCAGTCCATGGCCCCCAATCCCTGTCAATTTCCATAAGGTTACTAGTCTCTACGACTTCTATTCAATTACCATTTATTTTACCAAAAAAGCAAAAAGCTTTCAAGAGCTGACAAAGAATCCTTTAGTTAATACTAAAATGAAAAATATGTCTAATATAATTGACACAACTATATAAACTTGCTACAATTTTGTCAGATAAAGTTGACATAATTAATTGCTACTTACAGTAACACATTAGCTTGTCTTTCAGAAGGAGGCCCATTATGAATCATGTCAGGGAATTTAGAAAGAATATGGGGCTTTCGCAATTAGAACTCGCAAAATCAATTGGAGTTTCCCGACAGACTATTAATATGATCGAAAATAACAAATATAACCCGACACTAGAGCTCTGCCTTTATCTAGCTAAAGCTCTAGATACGGATCTTAACAGTCTCTTTTGGGATGGAAATTGCGAATAGAGATATAAGATAGAAAGAGGTAAATCATGGTTAAAGAAACTTTCACTGACAAACTTATCAAACGTTTTTACGGTATCACAGGTCCTTTAGATGAACAAAAGCGCCAACAGGTCGATCGAATGGGTAACATAGCTTTCGTAGTTCTTTTCTTTACTTTGCTTTTTGGTAATTGTATTGCCTTTCTTCTAAGCTTTAAGTACCCTGAACTTGTGGCCCGTGTTTATCCTATCCTACTTTTGATTATCATTTGGGTAGTTGGTAGCATCCTTACTTATAAGTTTAAAATGAGTGCTGTAAACGCTATTGACGAGGAAGAACTGACTGAAAAAGAGCAAAAGCAACTTAAACATGTGGGACTTAAGTCAGGTTTATACTTTGGCCTTGGCATGTTCTTAGGCATGCCCCTAGTTCACTTCTTAGTTGATCATAAAGACTATTTTACAGAATTATTCTCATTCCGTAATATGCTATCTGGCATTTTTGAAGCTATCCTTTTTGGGGCTATCATGCAGGGCTTAGTAAATGCCCGTATCAAACAAGCCAAATCTCAAGCTGAAAAAGATGACTAATAAACTCAAAAAGACAAAAAAATCCAGGTTTCCTATCCTGGATTTTTTGCTCGAAAGAAAACTTCTTAGACTTGTATATGCTAAGCCTAATGTGTCAAGAAAATCGTATCTTAACACATACACTATAACTAACTTCAAAAAACACCATATCCCCATATGACATTTCCTTAAATATTGTAACATAACAGTGGGAAATGACAAGTCGCCCTCTCTCTCATAAACCCTAAAATCCTAATCAAAGCCTTTATTATATTATTTCACGCAATCGATTACGTAATTTTGAAAGCGCAAACTTTATTTTTTTCTGAAATTATTTGCAATTTTTTTGAGACTATGAAAAAAGATAGTGATAAATCTATCAACTATCTTTCATGAAAATATAATCTATTTTTAGTCTAATCAAGGTCCTTCAGTTTGACCGAAACGATTTTAGAGACACCTGATTCCTGCATGGTTACCCCATAAATAGAGTCTGCTGCAGACATCGTTCCCTTACGGTGAGTAACCACTATAAACTGACTAGACTTGTCAAAACGATTAAGGTAGTCACCGAAGCGTTTAACATTGGCTTCATCCAAAGCTGCTTCTACTTCGTCTAGGATAACAAATGGAATGGTCTTAACACGAATGATGGCAAAGAGAAGGGCCAGAGCTGACAAGGCCTTCTCACCACCAGACATAAGGTTAAGTGATTGAATTTTCTTACCTGGTGGCTGAACAGAAATTTCTACTCCAGCCTCTAGGAGATTATCTGAGGTCAAAATCAAGTCTGCAGAACCTCCACCAAACATCTGGGTAAAGGTCTGTTTAAAGCTTTCTCGGATAGCCTCAAAGGTTGTTTTAAAGCGTGATTTCACTTCATCATCCATATCATTAATGGTATTCAGGAGGAGACTCTTAGCTTCGAGCAAATCATCCTTTTGACCGTTCAAGAAATCTAGACGTTGCTTAACCTCTTCAAATTGGGCAATAGCATCCACATTGACCGGACCCAAAGCTTTAATCGAACGCTCAAGACCTTGCAGATTCTGGCGGGCTTGTTCGACATTGTCAAGAGGGCTAACCTGACCTTTGGCTGCTTCGAGCGTCATCTGATAATCTTCAGCCAACTGAGTCGCAAACTTACGAAGTGATTGACTAATCTGACTTTCACGTTCTTCCAAGCGAGTCTGCTGACGAATCAAGTCCTCATTTCGATTACCAGCTTTAGCCAAACGTTCCTCCAAGTCTTCCAACTGACCTTCGTAATCTTGCACCTGAATCTTGGCACGGACAAGAGCTTGTTCCAAATCATCTTTACGTTGGACAGCTTCTTTATGCTGTGCTTGCAAATCCGGAAGGCGGTCAGTTTGGTCTTCATCAACCTGGCTGTTAATAAGCGCCTTAAGACTCTCTGATTCCTTCATTAACTCAGACAAGTCGGCTTGAAGACGATTGCTCTCTGTCTTAGCGAAACGTAATTCTGCCTGTAAGTCACGTTCCTTCAACTGAAGTTCAGATTGCTTGTCTAAGAGTACTTGTTTTTGTTGACCAAGAGCATCTTTGTCTTCCTTAATGGCCTCAATGCGGTCGTTAATGGCCTCACGCTTGGATGCAATTTGGGCTAACTCAGCTTTAAGTTGTTCAGCCTTATCATGAAGATTTGATTCATCAGTTCCCTGAGAATCCTGTTTGAAACTATCCACTAGGGTTTGATTTTTCTCCACCTCTGACAAGGCTTGTTGATGTTCCAAACCCAGTTTTTGCTCTTGCAGACGAGCATTTTCCCCATCTACTTTAAAATCATCGAGTTCTTTCTCTAGAGCCTTACGTTTGATTTTAAGGGTTTCAACTTTGGCTTCACTACCACTTAACTGAGCCTTGATCTGATTAATTTCAGCAGTCAATGCATCCAGTTCAGGCTTGATAAAGAAATTATTATTTTGTTTGTTGGTACCACCAGCAAAGGCACCACCGGGACGAATCTCAGACCCATCAAGAGTAACCATACGTACTTGGAAACGAACCGCTAGAGCCGCCTTATTGGCATTGTCAATGGTATCAAAGATTGCCGTAAACCCTAGGAGGTTTTGGAAAATATTAGATAAGCGATCCCCATAGGTAACCAAATCGGAAGCCATACCAATAAATCCTGGTGCATTGGCAAGACTTTGAGCAAATTGTCCGTTAAGTTGACGCGGTTTAATAGTGGTCAACGGCAAGAATGTCGCACGACCCTGACGATTGCGCTTCAAGTAGTCAATCGAACGCTTAGCAGCCGCTTCGTCCTCAACAATAATATTTTGCCCGCTAGCTCCCATAGCAACTTCAAGAGCTGTCTGATAACGCGTATCAAAGGTCAAGTGTTCACTGACAGCACCAATAATTCCCTGAATAGACTGGGCATTTTGAAGGACAGCTTTAACCCCTGCATAGAAATTAGAATGATTTTTTTGAATAGATTCAAGACTTTGACGACGTGCATCTTTACTTTTAAGGTGATCCATGAGGTCAAACATCTGCTTTTGAGCCTCTTGATAGTCCTTATCAATAGCTTGATAAGTCTGAGCCTTTTCTTTGTAGCTAGCTAGGAGGCTTTGAAGACTGGCTTGGGCTGCTTGATAAGCTTTTTGGGCTTCGCTAGCCACCTCTTGAGCGGAAAGCAAGTCTGCCTGAGCTTGTTTATATTCTTCAGCTTGTGCCTCAAGCGCTTGTGTCTGACTGTCCATGTCGTGAGTGACCTGAGTCAGACTGTTGGAAACCTTGGCTTCCTCCTGCATCAGACCAACATAGTCCTCACGTAAACGTTCAATAAGCGTATCTGGATCATCAGAAAATTGCTCCAGTTCTTTTTGAATAGCAATCAGCTCTTGGGTAAGATTATCCAACTCAGCATTCAATTCAACTTGGCCTTGATTAACCTTATCAAGTGATGCCTGAGCTTCTTCTTTCAAATACTCTAACTCCCTGAGACGAGCTTCAGTTTCTTCTTTTTTCTCTGAACGCTGCTGACTCTCCATGGTAAAAAGATCAATTTGGCGCTCAAAGTCACTAATAAGACGTGTGACATCCACTAAGGTTTGTTGGTCAGAAGAAATTTGTTCTGAAATTAGATGGCGTTTTTGTTTGAGTTCTTGATTCTCAGTCTCTAAACGCTGGCGTTCCTCATAATAGCTGGTTAATTTTTCCTTGACCTCTGCCAAATCCTCTTGAGTCTGGCTCAACTCAGACTTACCAACTTCAATATCGTGGACCAAAAGATTAAGCTGGGTTTGTCTACGCTCTTCATCTAATTCCAAGTAATGTTTAGCTGTGGCTGCTTGCTTTTCAAGGGGTTTAACCTGACTATCTAGCTCGTAGATGATATCTTCCAATCGATCAAGATTATCCTGGGTTTGATTAAGCTTGCTTTCGGTTTCTTTCTTACGTGTCTTATATTTGAGAACCCCTGCGGCTTCTTCGAAAATAGCGCGACGCTCTTCAGGTTTGGCATTAAAAATAGCCTCAACACGACCTTGGGAAATAATGGAAAAAGAATCACGCCCCAGACCGGTATCCATGAAAAGGTCATGAATATCACGCAGACGAACCTTGCGACCGTCAATCAAGTAATCATTGTCACCGTTTCGATAAATGTGGCGTTCCACACGGATGGTTTCGCCAGCACCTGCGATAAAACCGTCACTGTTATCCAGTGTGACCGCTACTACTGCAAAGTTGAGAGCCTTACGAACCTCTGTCCCTGCAAAAATAACGTCAGGCATCTTGCCCCCACGCAAACTCTTAGCAGAGGATTCGCCCAGTGCCCAGCGTAGACTCTCTGTAATATTTGATTTTCCCGATCCATTTGGACCTACAACAGCTGTTACTCCCTTGTCAAAGACGACTTGCGTCTTGTCCGCAAAGGATTTAAAGCCCTGCATTTCAATTGATTTCAAATACATGCTTAATTTCCTAGTTGTTCAAGGGCAGCCTTAGCCGCTGCCTGTTCAGCTAATTTCTTAGATTTTCCAAGACCTGTGCTGAGTTCCTTACCATCAACAGCTACCTGCATAGTAAATTCTTTGGCATGAGCTGGTCCAGACTCGTCGATAACGGTATAAGTAATCTCAACTGTACCATTGACCTGAAGACGCTCTTGCAAGGCTGTCTTATAGTCTGTTACACGGTCAAAGTTTCCCTTTTCAACCTGAGGAATCATGACCTGATTCAAGAATTTCTCAACTGCAGGCAACCCTTGATCCAAATAAAGGGCACCGAGGAAGGCCTCCCAGAGGTCACCAAGGATAGTGGCACGTTCACGTCCACCAGATTTTTCTTCCCCTTTACCAAGACGAATATACTGTTCGAAACCGCAAGCCTTTGTAAAACCAGCCAAACTTTCTTCACGAACGATAGTACTACGCATCTTAGACATTTCCCCCTCTGGCTTGTTAGGGTAGCGATTGTAAAGATAAACAGAAATGACTAATTGCAGAGCTGCGTCTCCTAAAAATTCCAAACGTTCATTATGTGAAATGTTTAGGAGGCGGTGCTCGTTGGCAAATGAGGTATGGGTAAATGCTGTTTCTAAGAGGTCTTTTTGGCTAAAAACAATACCAAAATCCTGCTCAAGTTTTTGTTCAAGTTGATTCATAAAACTTCCTTTCTTTTTAAGCACACTAACTATAATTATATCAAAAAAAGCCAATTTTCATGATAGAAAACTGCTTTTGACCCTATATCATTTTGTGAGATTTAACCTATTCAACTAAAAAAGCTGAGCAAGCTGCTCAACTTCATTTCCTCAATAATCTGGACGAACAACACCAGTAACTGTCTCACGTGTTGCTTCGACATCTTCTTCAAGGACAACCTTGATGATACGTTTAGCTTCTTCTGAAGTACATGCAACCAATGGCAAACGAAGTGGCCCGACTTCGAAACCAAGATGGTTAAGAACAGCCTTAACAGGTGCAGGACTTGGTACTGAGAAGAGAGCGTTAACTTTAGGAATGAATTTACGTTGGATAGCTACTGCTGTCTTGAGATCACTATTTTCAATAGCTTCAAGCATGGCGTGCATCTCATCACCATTTGTATGAGAGGCTACTGAGATGACACCGTTAGCTCCAAGGTTCATGGCGTGGAAGGCATCCCCATCTTCACCAGTATAAACCAAGAAATCTTCAGGTTTATGTTCGATAAGGTAGGCCATATTAGCAAGGCTAGTACATTCTTTAACACCAATGATATTTGGATGTTCAGCCAAACGAAGCATGGTATCAGGAGCAATTTCAACAACTACACGACCAGGGATGTTGTAGATGATAATTGGCAAATCAGAAGCATCCGCAATGGCTTTGAAGTGTTGGTACATACCTTCTTGTGATGGCTTGTTGTAGTAAGGCACGATAGAAAGACCAGCTGCAAAACCACCAAATTTGGCAACTTCTTTAGCAAACTCGATAGAGTCGCGTGTATCGTTGGTACCGACACCAGCAATCAATGGCACACGTCCATTAACGATTTTCTGCACAGCCGCAAAGAGTTCCAACTCCTCATCGTGAGTAAGTGTTGGACTTTCAGCTGTTGTCCCCGCCAAAAGAAGAGCTTCTGTATGGTGAGCCAAAAGATGCTCAATCAATTCTGGAAGGGCATCGTAATTGATAGAGCCATCTTCGTGGAAAGGTGTAATAAGGGCTGTAATCAGTTTGACATCTCTTAATTGATCAATTGACATAATATTCTCCTTCAAACGTTTTCTAATCCTTTCCATTTTACCATAAGTTTGACCAGACAGACAGATAAGTTCTCAATTTTCTGAAAACGCGAGGACTGACTTTTTCAATGTGATAGCCACTAAAGAAAAAACAGAGAGATATGTCTCCCTGTTTAATTGGAATCAGCTTTACATTAGTATTTGAATACAACACTAAAACAGTACTGATTTCTGAATCGTGAAGCAGTGGTTGACTGGAACTACTCATGTTAGTAACATTCGTACTTCCTAATCAACTGTGCGGGGGGAGTATAAAAGTCCTGTGGACTTTTATGGCCTGAGCCTTAAATTATAAAAGCGAAGGAGAAATCAAAATCTTCGAGTTACTGATTTCTGTTTTGCTCCCTATTTCAATTCAAATTTCAATTCTGAAGTTGGGCGAACCAAACCACGTTCGTGAAGTGTTTCTGCGATTTGGACTGAGTTCCAAGCGGCACCTTTAAGGAGGTTATCTGAAACAACCCACATGTGAATACCTTTTTCAGCATCCAAGTCTTTACGGATACGTCCAACGAATGTATCACGTGAACCTACAGCGTTAACAGCTTGTGGGTAGACCTGGTTAGCAACGTCGTCTTCAAGAACTGCACCTGGAAATTCTGCAATAGCAGCTTTCAGTTCTTCAATCGGTGCCACTTCTTTTGTTTCAATATAGACTGACTCTGAGTGAGCTGACAAGACTGGAATACGCACACATGTTGCTGATACGGCAATTCTGTCATCTTCCATGATTTTCTTAGTTTCGTTTGTCATCTTCATTTCTTCGTAAGTATAGTCATTTTCAGTGAAGACGTCGATTTGAGCCAAGGCGTTAAAGGCGATTGGGAAGTGTTTCTTATCACCACCACAAGGCAAGATCTCAGCTTTAACATCACGTGGGTTAACGCCGTTATTCAAAACTTCTTTCAACTCACGTTGTGTTTCAAGTATTGCTCCCATACCAGCACCTGATACGGCCTGGTAAGTTGACACGATGATACGATCCAATCCCCATTTTTGACGAACTGGCTCAAGTGCCACCATCATTTGGATTGTTGAACAGTTAGGACAGGCGATAATACCGTTGTGAGCATCAAGCGCATGTGCATTAACCTCAGGTACCACCAAAGGTACATCCGGATTTTGACGGAAGTATGATGTATTATCAACGACTACTGCACCTGCTTTAACGGCGTATGGTGCATATTTAGCAGAGGTAGATCCACCAGCTGAGAAAAGTGCAATATCTACACCTTCAAATGCGTCTTCAGTCGTTTCTTCGATTGTCACGTCTTGACCTTTAAATTGCAAGACTTTTCCTGCAGAACGAGCAGACGCAAGGTAGCGAATTTTATCGATTGGAAGTGTTGATTCTTCCAACATTTTGATCATTTGAGCACCAACGGCACCTGTAGCACCGACAACAGCAACTGTGTATCCCATAGTTAAACCTCTTTCGGAATTTTCTATCAATTTAGTTTAATGAATCTATTATACTACGTTTAAGTCCAGTTGAAAAGGGTAAAAAAGCCAAGAATAAAGAAAAATCCCCTACCAAACGGCAAGGGATAAGAGGCATCTTTCGATGAGAGTAGCAGGTTCACACAACTACTCAAGGTCCGCTCCTGCGTTACAATCTAATGTAGACCTCCTCAGCGCAAAAGGCTCTAAAGAGCCAATCGACTCATCGCATGTTTCTATTCTAGCATATTGAACGACAGAGTCAAGTCATGAATACAATGGAAATATCTTAGCCATTTGGCTTACTTTCCATCATCAAGCCCATCTTTATAGCCACATAGGTATTCTGTTTTTTCTGAAGTTGTTGTGAATTTGCCAAAAAGAGTTGATTCCTTTGAGTATGAATCATAATTATCAATGCCTTTGTCGGCATCCGCAAAGCCATCCTGATAGTCCTTGGTATAAGCGTTATTATTCACTTTTGAATGGTATGAATTTCCCATAGCAATGATAAGAACGTCCACTCATATACATCCAGAACCAGGGATTACGGATGACATCTTGTCGGTAATAACGGTCACGGGTTTGATAGTCGTCATTATTATCAAAAATACTTTTGGACTGTTCTTCTGAAAAATCATCATTTTGTTTGGAATACTTTTTGAGTGTCTCATCGTCACTAACATTTGCACCTGGTTGAATGTTGGAACGTTCAGAGTCATTTAGCTCAGGAGATGACATCTTAGGCTTTGTGTATCCTGAATTTGTATCCAATTTTGACTTGCTAGAACTGTTACCAGAAGAAGACTGACTGTCTGAATGGCTCTGACTGCTACTTGATTTGGTGCTATAATCAACGTCTGAACCCGAACTATGCGAGCTGCTAGAACTATAAGTTTTACTAAATCCATCATAACTGTCATGATCACTACTTTACTTGTAACTCTTGCTAGAACCACTATCAGACTTATGTCCTTTTCCTGAATTGCCATCAGAATGATGTCCCTTGCTAGAACCAAAACCAGATTTGGACCCACTTCTGCTACCTCTACTTGAAGAACGTGAACCACTACGTCTGCTTCGTAGAGCAATTATATTTTCAGAAGTTTCTTGAGCTTTAATTTCTTATGCCGTTGTAAAAATTAGTCCTGACACCAAGGTCACCCCTAAGAGAGCCATTACTTTTTTCATTAAAAAATCCCCTTATTCATCTAATGGTCTTATTATACCATAGAACAAAAAAGGGGAAATTTATAAAAAAGATTACATCAAAGGTCCAATCAGAGAAAAGAGATAGCCGCCCAGGCGATATGTCATAGGCATTTTTGACAAACTTTCCAGAGTGACTTCTTCTGAGAGCGCCTGGGTTTTCTCAAAATCTTGTTCAATCTTAAGAACTTCCAGATTTTTATAGAGATAGACCCCATCTTCAAAATTTTGATAGAGACTCCGGTAATCAGTGTTAATGGTACCTACCACAGCTTGTTTCGCGTCAGAAACAAAAAATTTAGCATGGATAAAGCCTGGGGTATAGCGGAAAATACGGACGCCAGCATCCAAGAGGACTTTAAAATAGGTCGTCGCAATATCAAAGGCATACTGTTTATCTGGAATCCCTGGCATAATGATACGAACATCAATACCTCGTCTGGCCGCAAAGGTCATGGCTCGAACTAATACGTCATCCAAAATCAAATAAGGCGTCATGATATAGACATAATTTGTAGAGGTATTCAGAAGATGTAAATAAACATTTTCTGCAACCTTGTGGTAGGTCAGCGGTGAATTACCATAAGGAAGTACAAAACCCTGACTCTTTCTTTTTTGAGGTTTTTCTTGTAGATAGTGCTCCATATCCGTTTTATCTTCTATTCCAGTCACTATCCACATGGTCAAAAAGAGAGCTTTTAGCGTTTGAACCGCTGAACCATCTAATCGAAGGGCTGTATCCTTCCAATGACCAAAGCGTCCTCGTTTATTTACATACTCATCAGCGATATTTACACCACCAGTATAAGCAACTTGACCATCAATCACAGTAAGCTTCCGATGGTCTCGGTAATTGTAAAAGGTTGATAGGATGGGCTTGACTGGTGAGAAGGCTTGAGCTTTAATACCAATCTTGTGTAGTCGCTCAATATAATCGTAGGACAAGGTGTTCATCTCATTCATCCCATCAAACATGACACGAACATCCAGACCAGCCTTGGCCTTTTCCTCCAAAATGGCTAAAATCTCACCCCACATGATACCTTCGTCAATGATGAAGTATTCCATAAAGATATAACGATCTGCCTTTTTCAAATCCTCCAACAGGGCTGGAAGCATGTCGTCTCCAAGTGGAAAATAGGTCACCTCAGTATCTCTGTAGATAGAAAACTGAGCTGGACTATGCTCCAGAAAATAAGCTAATTTCTGTAATTGGCGATCACTATGAGACAAATGGTCTGCAACTCCTGGATCGGTGCTTAAATAATTAGAAGCTTGAACTGTAGCATCCTCAAGTCGTTTCTTCAACCGTCTTACACCCAAATCAGCAAGTGAAAAGTAAAGCAAGGCTGTCCCGAAAATCGGAAAGAGAGCAATTATAATCATCCAGGATAGTTTGGAACGCGAATCCATGGAACAATTGAGCAAATAAAAGAAAGTAAAGACACTCAACAAGTGTTCCCATAAGATAATGAATGGGAAATGTTCCTGTAAACTGAGATATGAAAAGACAAGAAAGGCCAATTCCAGTAAGAAAAACAGGAGGATGGGAACCTTGCGATTAAGAAGACTTTTAGCCCATCTGGAGGTCTTTTGGGGTAATAATCTAACACTTTTGTCTTGGGACATAGGAACTCCTTCCGTTTGAAAAATTGGATTCTTCATTGATTTACTATGTTACATTAGGCTACCGACGTCATTTAGCGACGATCCTTACCAGTTTTACTTGATAGGTCTCACAGGTCCTTCAATCGTCTTTTGCATCCAGACGATATCATGCCATTGCTCAAACTTGTAGCCAACTTTTGGAAAATGAGCAACTTGAACATAACCACGTTTTTCATGCATGGCAATGCTAGCCTCGTTAGGAACTGCAATGCAGGCTAGGAAACGCAAGTACCCACGCTTTTCAAGTTCCTCCTCTAGGGCATCATAGAGCTGACTTCCCAAACCTCGACCACGTGCATCTTCATGAAGATAGATAGATAACTCTGTCGTCCAATCATAGGCTTTACGAGCATAATAATTTGAAGCATAAGCATAGCCTAGTACTTGGCCATTCTCTTCTGCTACTAAATAGGGATAGTTTTCTAGCGTCTTACTGATGCGTTTTTCAAACTCTTGAACACTGGGAACCTCATATTCAAAGGTAATTGCTGTCTTCCCGACATAGGGTGCATAGATGGTCTGGATAGCTTGTGCATCTGACAAGCTGGCTGGACGAATGGTTAACATTATTTTCTCCTTTGACTTCATTATCCTTATTATAAACTATAAAAAAGGGGGCTCAATCCTCTTCTAACAAGTCTTGTCACTACATCAATGGCGCAACTAATCTGGCCAATAAGCCTAAGCACTTCTGGTGGAATGGTCGATTTTGAACATCAGAGATACTCACTTGATGACACTTGGCCATTGTCGCTTGGAAATCTTCTTCAATACCTACCACTGATGACGTCCTGTAAAGATAGGTCGCACACTCAAAGTGGTGATAAAGACTACGATAATCTAAATTAATCGTTCCAACAACAGCCCTACTATTGTCACTCACAAAGACCTTGGCATGAACAAATCCAGGTGTGTACTCGTAGATTTTAACGCCGGATGCCAAAAGTGTTGGGTAGTAAGTCTTAGCTAAGTAGTAAGCTGACTTTTTATCAGGAATACCAGGCATGATGATACTGATGTCTACCCCACGTTCAGCCGCAAACTTCAAAGCATGTAGTAACTCGCCATCTAAAATAAGATAGGGCGTCATGATATGAACAAAATCACGCGCATGATTCAAAATATCAATATAGACATTCTCACCAACCTTATCCTTATCAAGTGGGATATCCCCGTAAGGGACAACAAAACCAGGAGTATCAAAGGTCTCATGCTCAACCATATAGGGTGTCACATCCAGTGTTTCATGAGAATAAGTCCACATCTGAAGGAAGAGGACTAAGAAAGTGTCGACTGCTGCCCCCTCAACCATAAGTGCGGTATCTTTCCAATGCCCAAAACGCTCAATTTTGTTGATGTACTCATCAGCTAGATTAACCCCACCTGTAAAAGCAACCTTACCATCAATCAGCAAGATTTTTCTATGGTCACGGTAGTTGTAATAGGTAGACAAGAAAGGTGTTACAGAAGCAAAAACACGGGATTGAATACCAATTCTCTCCAATCGTTTCTTATAGTCGAAACTCAAAGTTGAAAATTCGATCATGCCGTCATATAGGACACGCACTTCCACCCCTTCTTGAACCTTCTGTTTCAAGATAGCTAGGATTTCACCCCACATCTCCCCTTCGTCAATGATGAAATATTCCAGGAAAATGTACTTCTCCGCTTTAAGGAGTTGCTTCTTCATTTCCTCAAACTTGGCCTCACCACTTGGAAAATAGGTCGTCTTCGTGTGACGATAGACAGGAAAATGCCCATTCACATTTTCAAGATATTGGACCAAGTTGTAGTTGCTTGTGTGACGTTGCTTAAGCTCTTCGAAAGCCTGATCATCCTGTTTCAATATGCCAGAACTGCGGTCAATATTGCTCTGAATCGCACACTTCATACCTGTATAGCCCAAATCTAGTTTTGTATAAGCTAGTAATAAGGTTCCGATAATAGGGAAGGGTAAGACAATCAGTAGCCAAGTATTAACAGCCGTTGATTCCATATCACTTTGGAAGAGATAGATGATGGCCAGAATACGGAGGACCACTTCTGTCACTTGCAAGTGCACCCTATACTGACTCAGCCACAGGTATGACATGGCCACAACAACAAACTGTAGTAAGATGATTAGGAAGATAATCGTGGCACGACTAAAGATACCTCGAAGAAAGCCACGACGCCCCCTATCATAAAGACGTTCAATTTTAGCATCGTTTTTGATAGCAGGACTCCTTTCCCTTTTTTATTATTCTTATTATAACAAAAAATGGCTTAATGAATTTAAGTTTTCTTTAATTGTTATTTTCGCTTAACTTATCCAATAGAGCCTGCGCTACTTTTTCTGGAATGCCAAGTGCTTGGATATCCTCAACGGTAGCTTTTTGGATAGCTGTCATAGACTTGAAGTGTTTGAGGAGTTTTTGTTTGCGCTTAGGTCCAAGGCCCTCCACGCCATCAAGTTTGGAGCTGAAACTATTTTTACTACGAACTTGACGGTGGAAGGTGATGGCAAAGCGGTGAACTTCATCTTGAATACGGTGAAGGAGGAAAAATTCCTCGGATTGACGTGGCAAATCAATGACTTGCAAAGGGTCCCCAAAGAGCAATTCGTTGGTTTGGTGCTTATCATTTTTCTGAAGCCCCGCAACTGGGATAGAGAGATTCAGTTCATTGCGCAGGACATCCTTGGCCACATTAACCTGTCCTTGACCGCCATCCATGATAATAAGATCCGGTGGTGTTAGACCATCACGTTTGACACGACTATAACGGCGACAAATGACCTCACGCATGCTGGCATAATCGTCGGGCCCTTCAACCGTCTTAATCTTGTATTTGCGGTACTCTTTTTTATTAGGTTTGCCATTCTCAAAAACAATCATGGCAGATACAGGACTCGTTCCCATGATGTTAGAGTTATCGAAGGACTCGATGCGAACCGGTGTCGGAATTCCCATGAGTTTGCCTAGATTTTCAATGGCTCCTTGGGTCTTGGCTATATCTTTTTCAAGAAGATCAAATTTTTGAGTAAGGCTGACACGGGCATTTTTCGTTGCAAGATTCACCAACTGCTTCTTCTCTCCACGTTGAGGTTTAAAGACCTTGACCTCATCTCCAACTAGAGCTTCAACAGACTCTTGATCAATGTCCCCTGGAATGAAAATCTCCTTAGGCTTGAGATGACGGCTATCCAAGTAAAATTGACCCATATAGGTTAGAAAATCTTCCTCAGCATCATTATAGTAAGGGAACATATTGACATCACGCTGAATGAGTTTTCCTTGGCGAACAAAGAAAACTTGAACACACATCCAACCCTTGTCCACGTAGTAACCGAAGATATCACGGTCCTGCATGTCCTGACGGATAACCCTTTGCTTGGTCCTCAGTGTCGATACCGCCTCAATCAAATCGCGATACTCCGCTGCACGCTCAAACTCCATCTGGTCAGACATATCCTTCATCTTGGCCTTAAGCTGGTTAACGATTTTATCGTCATGACCGTTTAGAAAATTCTTGACATCCTCAACCAAACCTTGCCAATAGTCCTCAGTGGTGTGACAGATGGTGTGGGCATTACATTGGCCAATATGGTAATAGAAACAGACCTTGTTAGCAGGATTTTTACATTTCTTAAAGGGGAAAATACGGTCCAACAGCTTCTTGATTTCATTGGCTGCACCAGAGTCAGGGTAAGGACCAAAATAGAGACCACCATCCTTCTTAACCTGGCGGGTAATCAAGAGCCTTGGATAGAGTTCCTTAGTAATCTTGATAAATGGATAAGTCTTGCCAT
This sequence comes from Streptococcus sp., assembly GCA_003521145.1. Taxonomy (GTDB): domain Bacteria; phylum Bacillota; class Bacilli; order Lactobacillales; family Streptococcaceae; genus Streptococcus. The sequence goes on from DOTL01000006.1 coordinate 39,794, forward strand.
CCTTGAGGCGGATGTTGAATTTGGGCATATTCTCTTGGATGAGGTTAATTTCCAAAAGCAAGGCCTCAATATTGGACTCAGTTACGATAAATTCAAAGTCTGCAATCTCAGATACCAAAAGCTCCGTCTTGGTATCATGACTTCCACGAAAATAGCTACGCACACGATTTTTTAGATTTTTAGCCTTACCGACATAGATAATATTGCCGAATTTATCCTTGTGGAGATAGCACCCGGGATTGTTTGGGAGCAATTCCAACTTATGTTTAATCAGATCATTCATGCTTTCATTGTAGCAAAAAAAGAGCTGAAAAGCTCTTAATAGTTATGGGTGAATACAATTTTGAAAGGTAGTCTATTTGCTCAAAATCGTCAAAATTTCTTGGTAGTTTTTGACTTGATAGGTTGGAACAGCTGGAGTCTCATTAACCAAACCTTTTGGATTAAACCAAATGCTGTCAATTCCTGCATTATTACCACCTTGGATATCAGCTGTTAGACTATCACCAATCATGAGGGCCGAATCGGGATGAAAATCATGCACCTGATCCGCAATTTTTTCAAAAAAGTCCGTAGATGGTTTGTGGGCACCCACTTCATCTGAGATGAAAATGTCATTGAAGAATGGAAAGATGCTTGAGGCTTTCAGACGACCACGTTGGATATAGCTAACACCGTTAGTGGCTGCATAGATCTTGTGGCCTCGATCTTTAACATTCGATAAGAAGGCATGGGCCTGAGGCAACTCCTGCCCCTGTTGGCTCAAGAAATGTTGGTAACGGCCAGCTAAATGACTGCCATCGACCTCCTGTCCAAAATGCTCAAAAAGACGAGAAAAACGCGTGCGAAGCAACTCAGGCTTAGTGATTAAACCATGATTGAAATCTTCCCACATGGAACGATTCATGGGGATATAGTGATCCTTGTAAACTTTAAGATCTCTTGAGGCCACCCCAGCCTCTTCAAGAAGGTAGGTTAAGGCCAAATCTTCAGCACGGTCAAAATCTAGGAGGGTGTGGTCAAGATCGAAAAGTAGGAATTTGTATGGCAAGAGTAATATTCTTTCAGAATTCATTCTGACTTGATTATACCACAATCCCACAATCGTTGACATTCAGCTGACCAACCATTAAGACTACAAGGTGATTACCTTCCTACCACCACATTATCAATGAAAATATTGACATCAGAGGTGACTTTTCATAAAAAAGTTAACGTAAAACATATAGGAGGTTAATATAAATAAACAAAACCTGTTCCATAATCTTAATTGCACTAGGTGCTGCCTTAATCGTAGCTCTATCGCCATTTCAGATTGCTTTAGGACCTATTCCTATCACACTTCAAATATTGGTAATCGCCTTAATTGCTACACTTTATCGCCCTAAAGAAGCAACTCTTTCCGTTTTACTTTACCTTTTATTAGGAGCAATTGGTCTACCAGTTTTCTCTGGTGGCAATGGTTGTCTTCACACCTTTATTGGACAAACTGGTGGATTTTTACTTTTCTTCCCACTAAGAGCATTAGTCACATCACTGATCGCAAATCGTAAGAAAAGCCTAATACAAATTTTCATCGCAAACTTTTTAGGTGAAGTGGTCCTTTTCATCGGAGGTGTCATTGGCTTTATAATTTTCACTCACTCTCCTATCCTAACTACTCTAAAATTGGTAGTCCTACCATTTGTACTACCAGACCTCATCAAAATTACCTTAACAACACTATTTAGTCTCTTGTTACTAAAAGCACTTCAATCTCAGTCTTACTTTAAAATTGAAAAATAGCTAAAAATACCACTCAGTCTGAAGGTATTTCGTAAAGAAACGGTTCAGGTTGGGTGGTTTTTTCTTGTCCATTTTTGCTCATTTTTCTTTAGTTAATCAGTCCAAAAATTTTATACATTGCTACTACTAAGTAATTGTTGAAGAAGTCTTAACATGTCAACAAACGAATAAATAAAGATGTATTTATTGAAATTACTAACGTTAATAAGCTAAAACACCAATAGTGTTAAATATCTAAACAGAATATTCCTTTTGGAACAACTCTTCAACAAGATAAATTATTAAGTTTGTTAATAAGCTTAGACCTACAGTTAAGATAATTCCCCATAAAAGTTTTGTAAGATTCATCGTACGTAGCCCATCAAAGAGTATGACTCCGAGACCGCCTGCATTAATCGTTGCTCCAATTGTGGCAATTGCAATAATGGCAGTTGAAGCCAATCTTAAACCAGCGAAAAATGACTTTTGAGCCAGAGGAAATTGAACCTTTAACAAAATCTGCCACTTAGTCATCCCCATAGCCTTTGCTGCTTCAATAACATGTTTATCAACTTGTGATAGTCCTGACAAAAAAGTTCGAACTAAAATATATTGAGCATAAATAACTAAGACAATGATAGCTGTTGTTTGACCTAATCCCGTAATAGGTATCAAGAGAGCAAATAAAGCAAATGAAGGAATGGCATACATTAAAGAAAAAAGATAAATGGTAATATGACTAAATTCTTTATAAAAGTTAAGAAATATTGTAACAAAAATTGCTAATACAATTGCAGTAACTATCGCAATAAAACTTATCTCAATATGTTCTAGTAAAGCACTAAGAAATTCATCATAAGAATTACTAAAAACATCAAACATATTCCTACCCCCATAAGCTTTCTTGGTTTTTGGCTGTATCAAGTAGTCGCTTAACAAAATCATTTGCAGGTTTCTTTAAAATGGCTTCTGGTGTATCAAATTGCGCAATTTTTCCTTCGTCCATAATCATAACTCGAGTTCCCAATTTAAATGCTTCGTAAATATCATGAGTGATAAAAACAAAGGTTTTATTTGGATATGTTTTATGAATCGTCAACAGTTCTTCTTGTAATTCACTTCTTGTAATGGCATCGATAGCCCCAAAAGGTTCGTCAAAAAGCGTCACACTAGGATCTGCAGCCAAAGCTCGTGCTACTCCAACACGTTGCTGCTGACCACCAGATAATTCATTAGGATATCTCTTAGCATATTGCTCATAAGGTAGCTTGATTAATGATAATAACTCTGACACACGCGCCTTTATTGTTTTTTTGTCCCAATTAAGTAATTTTGGAACAATAGCGATGTTTTCTTCAACTGTCTGATGAGGAAAAAGTCCAATCTGTTGAACAACATAACCTATACGACGTCGTAACGTAATTTCATCTAGCTGATCAATCTGGCTACCATCAAATATTACAGCTCCTGAGTTTGGTTCTATAAGACGATTTATCATTTTTAAAGTAGTCGTTTTTCCAGATCCAGATGTACCTAAGATGGTAATAAATTCTCCTGTTTTTATCGAAAAATTAAGATTATCAATAACAATCTTATCACCGTAACGCTTTGTCACATGATCAAATTTTATTATTTCTGTCATACATTTTCTCTCTATTTGATTGTTTTATAAAATTCTTGTGCTACTTTTTGATAGTTTTGACCCTCTACATCTACTTTAGCGTTAAGTTTAGTCACAGTCGCTGTATCCATTTTTTTAGAAATTTTATTCAACGTACTTTCTATTTTCGGATTAGACTTCAACACATCATCTCGAACTATAGGAGCCAAATTATAAGGGGGCCAAAAATGTTTGTCGTCTTTTAAAAGAAGATATTTATCTGTATTAACCAATTGACCCTCAGTTGTATATGCCGGAGTGACATCAGCTTCTTTATTGTCTAAAACGGTGTATTTCAAGCTATTGTCATAAATCTTGGAAGACTTCCATGAAAAATCTCCATAAGTTTTGGCTAATCCAGGAAGACCGTCCTCTCTCTGATCAAATTCACCTTGAGAAGCAAAATTCAACTCAGAGGCATGTTTTTGTAAGTCTGAAATTGTCTTAATTCCCAGCTGATTTGCAATATCCGTTCGAATGACTAACCCTTGACCATCGTTAGCTGAAGCATATTTCAACCAAGTTACCTTGAACTTTTTCTCATAGTCTTTTTTGACGGTTTCATATACTTTTTGAGAGTCTGTTTCCATCGGTTCTTTTAAGATTGAGAGTAAGGCAGTTCCCGTATATTCTGGATACAAATCAATCTCTTTATTTATCAATGAACGATGAATCAAAGAACTAGAAATGTTAGAAACTCTATGAACTTTATAACCATTATCTTCTAAAGCTAAGGCATAGATTTCAGCTACAACTAGATTTTCAGTAAAATCTTTAGATCCTATTCGTATTGTGGCATTCGTCTTAGAACTATTTACATTATGGGAGTGTTCTCCTACAAAAACAAAACCCATCACAACACCAATAATAATAGCTAGTAAAATTCCTAAAAATAATTTTTTACGCTTCATATTTCATAACTCCTTTTCTTGTGTTTTTCAAAAGGCAAACGACTGATTAGTAAGTCAAAAAGAATCATACTCATAAACGATAATAAAGTGACCGACCCACCACCAATTATCAGAAGATCATAGCGATAAAGACCCAAACCTGTAAAAATGATTGTACCAAGTCCACCTGCACCAATATAAGTCGCAAGAGTGGCACTAGCAATTACTTCAATTAAAGCGAGTTTAATTCCATTTAAGATATGTGGACTTGCTAAGGGAAACCTCACTTTATATAATGTTTGCCACTTTGTCATTCCAAGTCCAGTAGCTGTCTCAATTAATATCTGTGGAGGCTCATTAAACCCCACAATAGTGTTTAATAAAATAGGAGGAACTGCTAATGCAACCAGAGCAATAATTGCAGGTAACCGGCCTACGCCAATAAAAGGAATAAGAATAAACAATAGACCTAAACTAGGAATAACTCTTAAACCCTGAGTACAAAAACTAGCAACCTGTTTTAATTTAGGGTTTGAGAAGCTAAGATAACCCAAAGGTAAACCAATTCCTAAAGCAATCATCAAAGCCTCTCCACTTAACGCTACATGATCTCCAAGTATTTTGACATAATCCTTACCATGTTCTATAAAATACTGTTGTATTTGTTGAATGATCACCCTAATCTCCTTTTCATTACTGTATTCCCGTCTTTATCTACTAAGCTGAGACGTAATCTTTAGTAAATAAAGTTCGTATACAAATTTTTCCTATATCTTCTGAAATACCTCTAATAACCTGATAAAGCATATGACGGTCTTGTAAAGTACCGTATCGTTCAAAGATTATTTGGAATACTTCATGAGTTAATAAACCTAAAGGTCTTTCCTCTGGAAAACGTATAGCTATGGCTTGAGTAGCATAAAGTAACTCAATAGCCAAAATTTCATGAAGTTTGTTTACAATTCCATCTAGTTCTTGAAGAATTAAAGGTAGGTTGGTTTGCCTATCTTCCATTTCTCCTGCCAAAGGATAGGAAATATTTGATAAAGTTTGACTCGCATGATGAATCTCAACATCTAAGGTAGCAGCCGTCTTTTGCAAAGCTTGTAATCCAAAATATTGGTGCTCATCGGCAATTAAAAAACGACTCAAACCTGTAAAATCCGGATTACCTAGTTTAATCATACGTTGAATTGAAGCATTAGAAACATGACTCAAAGCAACGTTTAACATTTCAGTCGCCAAACTAACATTTAATGTTTCAAAATGCGGTGTTGACAAAATACGTTGATTGTCAATATCAACCATTGGATTGTCATCAGATGACTCTAATTCAAGTAACAGTTGCTCCTCAACATACGATAAACTATCATAAGCGGCACCATGAATCAGTGTGGCATTTCTAAAGCTGAGAGGATCTTGAACCGTTTTTGTTTTATTATTTAATAAATAACTGTCCCTCAAGGCAGATTGAAAATGCTGACTACTTATGTTTTGACCATTGTGATGTTTCGCCTTAACCACCAAATCATCCAAAGGTGTTATATTTCCACCTAAAGCTTCTAAAGATAAACTACAGGCCAGATCAAACCAATACAAAAGATTTTTAATTTTAGGAATCAATAAAGATAATCGTGAAAACGAAACAGCATTTGAGCTAATTACCGCTAATCCATCTTTAGCATAAAAATGAATAGGTTTAAGATGAAGTCGCTTAAAAACTTCTCTAGCCTCATAGCGATTACCTTCATAATCAACAAGTCCTTCTCCCATTAATCCCAAACCTATATAAGATAAAATACCAATATCACCCTCACCAACAGAACCAAAGCCGTTTACAACTGGAGTAACTCCTAAATTCAAAAAATCAACTAAACGTTCTGGAATGGCAACCTGGATACCTGCGTATCCTTTAAGCATATTGTTAAGATGTATCAACATTGCTGCTCTAACATTATCAATAGATAGTTCTGGTTCAATTCCAACACAGTGGGCATAGATTAAATGACGATTAAATTCCTCAATTTTATCTTTCGGAATTTTTCTATCCTTATTTTTACCAACACCAGTATTAAGACCATAAATCTGTTGCTGACTATCAAGAACCTGTAATACGACCTTCCTCGAAGCTTTGAGACGATGATAAGCTTCAGGAGCTATTGTCACTTTTTCCCCCTTAACTACACGTTCAATTGATTCAACGGTCAATCCGTATCCTGTTAATTCCATACCTTATCACCTAAATCGTAACTTATTTGAAAGCATGTCTATACAAGTCTATACCTAAAACATTCTCTACTTCGGGGTAGACACTAGGATCCTTCACACCAGTACTTAACGGAAAATGTTTATGTGAAATTTTGAAAACAACAACTTCTTCGTCAATACTAATCTCGTCAGTACTCAAGGCCTTGGCATCTTTTGCCCTAAATAAAGTAATAACATCAGGATAAGTAGCAACACGTCCTAGTGCTTGACTATCTACAGCCATAAATTCATTTTGAACATGGAGCGTTACATTATCCGATTCAGTTTTTATTTTTACCTTACCAACATCAAAAGCTTCATCGGTGTATGTCATATCCTTGGCAACAACCTTACCTTTAGCTAAAATTTCTCCATGAGTATGCTTAACAATAGCATCAATAATCGATGAACCATCTTCATTTTGATGTTCTATTATGCAATATCCCAATTCAATAGCCTTAGATAAGCCTCCAATAACAGCATTCTGTTTGATATAAGATGCTGTGAGAGGATGACGGGCAGCAGCAATGAAACCGCCTGATAAATCCGAAGCTATTCGAAGAATTTTCGAAGTATAAGCTGCCGTTCCTTGCACGGATAACTCAATATGGCGACCTGTTTCACGACGTCCACCTGACACAGCTTGAATAGTTTCATAAGTCGTATCATTAGCTACACCCATATTTCCCATTTTCCCAGTAGGATGGGCTCTGATATCACCAGTAGCATCAACAACAGCTAATCCCAATGCTGATGCTGATAGCCAACCGTTTGTCGAACTGGATTTTCCATTCTGAGGTGTTAATATACCTTTGATTTTTTCAGGATGGGGATGTTTCTCAAGGAGTAATTCTACCGCACGAATATAATCTTTTCCCAACATCTGCCAATCTGTTGTCCCAGCCGGTGCTCCAATTGCTGTTTGAGTGATAATCAAATCATCCTCTTCAAACTCATCAATAGTTTTTAAGACTACTGGAGATAATGCAACTGCTGCCTCTCCCATTTCAAGTCCGTGCTCATAAAAGCCACCGCCACCACTCGCATAAACGGAACCTCCAATACAAGCAGCTAACACATCATTCTTAGTCAAATATTTTATCGTCATTTAAAACTTCACTCCTTTATAAATGAACACGTCTAATACGTTTTTGCTCAATTTCGTCTAGAGATGCTTCATAGCCAGCATCCGCATAGCGAAGAACACCTAAGCTAGTGTCATTGGTGATTGATAACTGGAGACGTTCAGAAGCTTCACGTGTCCCATCAGCTACAACAGTAATACCAGCACTTTGCATATAACCGGTGTATCCTCCTCCACCTGAATGGATAGCGACCAAATCTGCTTTAGACGATGCCGCTAACATGGCATTTAACAGTGGCCAGTCTGCAATGGCATCAGAACCATCTTTTAAGTTCTCAGTCATAATATTAGGATGTGCCATAGCTCCAGCATCCAAATGATCACGTGTAAAAGCAACTGGTGCTGATAGAATACCTTCTGCTACTAAATCATTAACAGCTAAAGCTAATTGAGTTCTTTCCTCATGGCCTAACCATCCGATACGAGCAGGTAAGCCTTGAAAAGGAACGTACTTACGTGCTAATTTGATCCAATCTGTGATAATGGTATTATCTGAAAAGTGCTCTAAAAGATAATCATCAATAATGTGAATGTCCTTTGGATCCCCTGACAAGGCTATCCAACGAAAAGGACCTATGGCTCTTTCAAATAGAGGTCTTAAGAAAGCTTCTGTAAAAATAGGAATATCGAAGGCATTCTCAACTCCGAACCTTTTTGCCTGTGTACGAATATTATTCCCATTATCAAAGACTTTAGCGCCTTTATTTTGGAAAGAAAGAATTGCTCTGACTTCTTTAGCAATTGAAGCACCAGCATCAGATTCTAGTTTCTTTGGATTTGACTGACGAACCTGTATCACTTCTTCTAAAGAATAACCTTCTGGAACATAGCCATAAAGAAGATCATGAGCTGCTGTCTGATCACTCACAATATCAGGAACGATTCCTCGATTTAAAATGTCTTGATATACTGTTGCTGCATTTCCAATAACTGCAATAGAAACATTTTCGCCTTTTCTTTTAGCATCATCTATCCACGACAATGCTTGATCTAAACTATCAGTCTTTTTATCAACATAACCAATTGATAAACGCTTATCAATATTGTCTTCATTAACATCGACAACAATAATATTTGCACCCGCCATTTTAGCTGCCAGAGGTTGAGAACCACCCATTCCACCCATACCAGCAGTAAGAATTAATCTCCCTGACAAATCATCGCTGAAATAAAGACGACTAATAGATTTAAAGATTTCATATGTTCCCTGTATAACGCCTTGTGAACCAATATACTGCCAATCTCCTGCAGTCAATCCACCCCAAGCAATTAAGTTTTTATCATACAAATCATAAAAATTTTCCGAAGTCGCCCACTTTCCAACTAAATTAGAATTAGCCATTATAACCAAGGGAGCATCTGGATGTGTTTGTAAAATGCCTATAGGTTTCCCAGATTGTATAATTAAGGATTCATCTTCCTCAATCGTTTTTAAACTTTCGACAATAGCTTCATACGACGACCAATCTCTTGCTGCTTTGCCTAGAGCACCATAAACGATAAGATTATCAGGATCTTCAGCATTTTCCAAAACATTTTCCAAGAGCCTAAGAAGCGCTTCTTGACGCCATCCCTTAGTTCTTAGTTGATTTCCTCTCTGTGCTTTTATCGTCATCCCTGTACTTCCTTTTCTTTGAATATGTTTTTTATGTTATCACCAAACAATTGTCTTGCATAAGCTATTTTTTTTATGGCGCATCATAAATAAAAGTTATGACCGATTGTAAAAGTTTCAAATTATTCATGATTTATATTTCTCAATTGAAAACAAAAATACCTCAATAATTAGAAAAAAAGTCCAATCATTGAGGTACGATTTATTATCTTAGTCCTAGTATAAAATTAGTATGATTTTTCTGCCTTAGTTGAAATTGCTATAGCCTTCTTCTACCCAAAAAAGACGACCATAGGCCGTCCTCTCTGATTTATGAAAAATAAGTATTGCTTACTTAATAAGACATCATCATATCTATTAAAGATTAAAGAAACATTAAAATAGGATATTTTTTTATTTTAAAATACAATTTTGCTTTAAGCACCTAATATCACTAATTCATGGTATACTGGGAATACAAGATTAATCAGACGAGGCGTGTTATGAAAAATTTAAAATTTCAATCCGTTTTTGACATCATCGGTCCTGTCATGGTAGGGCCTTCCTCAAGTCATACTGCAGGAGCTGTTCGTATTGGAAAAATTGTTTCGGCCATCTTTGGTGATGCACCCACTGAAGTAGAATTTCAACTTTTTAATTCCTTTGCAAAAACCTATCGAGGTCACGGGACAGATGTGGCTCTTGTGGCTGGTATTTTAGGTATGGAAACTGATGATCCTGATATTCCGCATGCGCTTGATATTGCACACGAAAAAGGTATTAAGGTCTACTGGAAGATCAACAAAGACAGCAATGCACCGCATCCTAACACCACTCGTATTACACTAAAAAACGCTACAAAAACTATCTCTGCCACTGGTATTTCTATTGGTGGAGGGAATATCCAAGTAACTGAACTCAATGGTTTTGCGGTCAATCTCAAGATGAATACACCGACTCTCATCATTGCCCACCAAGACGTTCCAGGAATGATTGCCCTTGTCACAGATATTTTGTCGCGTTATGGCATCAATATCGCTCAAATGACTGTTACTCGTGAAAATGCCGGTGAAAAGGCCATTATGATTATCGAAATTGACTCGCACCAGTGTGATGAGGCTGTCACTGAAATCGCTAGAATTCCTCATCTACATAATGTCAACTTTTTCAGCTAATAGGGGGATTGCATGTTTTACACTATTGAAGAATTAGTTCAACAAGCTGACCGATATTACCAAGGTAATATCGCCGAGCTCATGATTGCTACAGAAACAGAGCTAACTGGACGGGAACGTCCTGAAATTCTAGCTCTGATGGCTCGAAATCTTGATGTAATCAAAGAGTCTGTTCAGGCTGGTTTATCCCCTGAGAAATCACCAACTGGTTTAACCGGGGGAGACGCTGCCAAACTGGATGCCTATATCAAAAAAGGAAAGACTTTGGCTGATTCTGCTGTCTTAGGAGCTGCTAGAAATGCCATGGCTGTTAATGAATCTAATGCCAAGATGGGTTTGGTTTGTGCTACTCCAACTGCTGGATCTGCTGGCTGCCTACCTGCTGTACTAACCACAGCTATTGAAAAACTAGGCTTGAACCAATCACAACAATTAGATTTTCTTTTCACTGCCGGTGCATTTGGTCTAGTCATCGCAAATAACGCCTCAATTTCTGGAGCAGAGGGAGGATGCCAAGCCGAAGTTGGGTCTGCCTCAGCTATGGCTGCAGCGGCTATTACAATGGCTGCTGGTGGAACACCTTTTCAAGCTAGCCAAGCCATTTGCTTCGTACTAAAAAATATGTTGGGACTCATTTGCGACCCCGTAGCTGGATTAGTCGAAGTCCCTTGTGTCAAACGTAATGCTATGGGAGCAAGTTTTGCCCTAGTAGCTGCCGACATGGCTTTGGCAGGTATCACATCTGCCATTCCAGTAGACCAAGTTGTTGACGCTATGTATCAGGTCGGTTCAGCTATGCCAACTGCCTTTCGTGAAACTGCCGAAGGTGGCTTAGCAGTAACTCCAAAAGGAAAAGCACTAGCAAAAGAAATCCTTGGTTGAGAATCAGTCGACGTCCATAAATTACGAATTCAAAACTATAAAAGGCAAATATCTACTATTAAGATGTTTGCCTTCATTCTGAGATCATCAATTAAATGATACTCTTCAGTTAATAATAACGTCCAAAAGTAAAAAGAGGAGGCTTAAAGTTAAAGATACGATATTAATAAGAAAAGTTACAATCCATAATAGGTCTGAAGCCTTCCTAAATTACAAATAAACTTAGTGTCCATAAGTCTACTTTTTGAGAGAGTTAAGATGATGACAAAATGATTATTCCGCAGCCTTAGCACAGGAACTGTACGACCACATAGCTAAGTAAAAAGTCGGAAGTCTCGTTCGATATCAAAATTGAAAATAGAGATTGAGAACGGTCACAAATCCTCCTGTCGCCTGAATGGATTTGTGACCGATATCTCTGACAAGGCTTTTAACAAGGCTTTATACGATATCAATCACCGACCATGAAAATGTTTAGCCTTCAGAACTGCTTGTGATGATCTAGAGGATGTGTAAGAGTAAACGTTGCACTTATTCTTGCAATTTATCACATATAATAGAAAAAATATCAGTAACATCTTTAATTTAGTTCATTCTAAATACAATAACTATCAAAGAAGCATCTGAAGTCAGACTCAGATGCTTCTTTATTTTATTATTTCAACTTTTTCACTTATACATTCCCTTATGCTTCTTCAAATACTTCTTACCATACCAGTCTTCTACTGACTCGCCCCCCAGTCACGGTATTCTTCAAGATATTTCCATTTGCAGTGGGCATGGAAATTCCATAAAATAAGAAAATCCATAATTATCAGATTCATTACAACTCACATTCCTAAGAATTATACTCTCTCCACCAATGTTGAAAACGTTATAAGTAAACACTTTAAAAGGCAGTAAATAGGCTCGTTTAATACATTTGACAACCAGTATGATGGAAATTCATATTAAGAAAGAGACTAAATAGACATCCGCTGTTAAAAGCGGATATTTAGAAACGGGTAAGCTTAAATCGTTAAGATCAGAGTCATGAAAGGATAGAGAGGCAACTAGAATCATGAAATTGATAAAGATAGGGCCAACCAAAGTCAGAAAAAGGCTTTGAAGACGTAATTTTATAGTGGGTTTTCCTTGTTTGTAGTAGGCTTCCATCCTATAGAAAACATCTTTATTTTGACACTGAACAAGCCCGTCATCCTCTAAGACTAACTTGCGAAAGGGGGGCCCACTTGCTTTATGTGCATCTCCTTTAAGAGTGACATTCAAGGCTTGGTAGTAGATGACTTCCAACTGATGGTACTTTAAGTCATTGCTTAACCCTTCGAAATAATCATTTCTTTGGTACGCAATGATTATATCATAAAGAGCGAGACAGACCTTTTTGTTTTCTCGGCCAGCGTAGATTCTGTGATGGTCAATTCATCTTTACCTCTTACGAACCAGCACTTTCATAGACATCCAAGCTCCTACCCCTATCCCAGAGTTTCAAGGAAATAAAAAAGAAAACAAATGAAATCAAAATCAAACCACCGATGTTAAAGATCCCATTCTTATCTTGCAAGAAATAGCTAGCTGGATAATAAACCGTAAAGGCGAAAGGCACGATAAAACTGAACAACCAACGAAGGAGCGAATTGTAAATTGATATCGGGTACTTGGCAAAATCATTGAACATATAAAAAATATAAATCATATAAATCATGGAACCTGACTGCTTGGTCCAAAAAGTGATGCTGGCTGTTGCAATTTTCAAGGAAGTATAAATCAAGGTAGCAAAGGGAATACAGACTAGGAAGATCAGGAATTTTGGAAGAGTCCAAGCAATGCTTGATACTGTTGTCGCTAGTAAAACACCACCGACCAAGAGTTCTCCCAAAGCATCAATCTGAAAGGTCTCAACGAGGATGTGAAAGTGAGGATTGATAGGATGAGTCAGATACTTGTCAAACTCCCCTTTTCGGACTAGTCGTTGACCTAAAGCTCAGAGATTGTCAAAAAAGAGATAATCCAGTCCCTTGGGAATCAAGGAAAAGCCATAAATAAAAGCAATTTCTTGAACAGTCCAGCCTTCTAGGGATGGAATGTGTTGAAAGATGATATTGAGAAATAAGAGGTTCAAGCCTTGAGTCAGAAAGACTCCTAAGACACCAACCACAAAATTGACCTTGTACTCCATGAATTTGCTTGATGTATTGTCTGATAAAAATCAGATGCATGCGTTGATGTTTTTTCATACTAACCTCCTTGAATGGTGATAAATGACTGGACTCGTTTCCAAATCAACTGAGACGAGCCCACCATCACTAAGAGCCAAAAAACTGGAGCAAAAGCGCCTGAAGCATCTGACTGGCATCGTATTTCCCAACAATAATCATTACCGGAGTGTAAATCAAGGATGAAAAAGGCAAGAGTGACAGAATAGCTGAAACAACCTTTGGAAAGAAAGCCAAGGGAATCACACTTCCTGACATAAAGGCCACTATGGAAGTCTTGAGTAGATTAGAACCCCAAAGATTTTTAAACACAAAGGCTGTAAAACCAAAGCAGATATTAAAGAAAAAGTTAATCAGATAGGCGAGCGTTAAGCTAACGAGATAAAGAATCGTCAATCCCAGCACTTCTACAATGCCTTGTCCAGACAAGATTTTCATCAAAATAATCACACTTAAAAATGGCAGGCCAACAGAGATAAAAATCAACCACTTACAACCAAGCTCGGTAAAGAGATAAGAGTCTGCAAAATGCTCTGGTCGCAACAAACGCATGATAATGGAACTATCCTTAACCTCCTCCCCGATCATAAAGGAGCTATCCGACCTGGTCAAGAGATTGGTCACAAAACTCATGATGATGTAGAGGGTGATATCCGCCATACTGAAGCCCTGAATCGAAGACTCTTGCGACGAATCAAAGACTGTCTTCCAGAGATAAAAGGCCACAAAGGCTCCCATGACATCGCCAATCCGATAGAGAATAAAGTTGACTCGATAGGTAATCAACCCCTGAATCCCTGCATTGATAAAAGGTTTATACCGTCTCCACAATTTGACCATCTTAGAGCTCCTTTTGGTAGAAGCGACGGATAATATCCTCGATATCCGTATCTGTCATCTTCAAATCGCGGATTTCAAAATCAGAAAGGGTTTGCTTGATAATATCGGCTGACTGGTAGCGTGAACTATCGAATTCAATGTTTGAGGCTATTCCCCTGTCTATCAATAATGATTTCAGGCAAGCCTTCATAGTGAGAGACGAGATGATTTTGACCTGGTAGCAATTCAAAGGAGAGAGTCTTCATCTTGCCAAAAGTTTCCTTGAGTTGGCTCACCGTTCCATCAAAAATCTCCTGCCCCTTGTCAATCATAAAAATTCGATCACAGGGTTGCTCTATATCACTTAGGTCATGAGTGGTCAAGAGAATGGTTGTTTTTTCCTCCTGATTGATCTGGGTAATAGCCCGACGAATGTTATCCTAGACCGAAACGTCCAAACCAATGGTCGGCTCATCTAAAAAGAGCACCTTGGGAGTGTAAATCAAGGAAGCTGCAATATCCGCCCGCATCCGTTGACCCAGTGAAAGAGTCCGAACAGGATCCTTGATAAATTCCTTCAAATCCAAGACTTCATTCAAAAAGTCCATTCGCTTATGGAAGAGCGAGTCTGGCACATCGTAAATCTCCTTCAAAACCGTGTAAGTCTCTTGCAATTCCAAATCCCACCATAATTGGGTTCGTTGCCCAAAAATAACTCCAATGTCCTTGACATAATCTTGACGATTGTCCTGCGGAATCTTGCCATTAATCCGACAAAAACCAGATGTCGGTTTCAAAATTCCTGTCAGCATTTTAATGGTGATCGACTTCCTAGGACCATTTGCCCCTATAAAACCTAGAATCTGCCCCTTTGGCACCTCAAAAGTCAAATCCTTGACCGCTTCAAAGGTCTGCTTTTTAGGATGAATAAAGGAACGCAAAGCCTTCCTTCAAAACCGGTTCCTTAACAGTCTTAACAAAATTTTTCTGAAGATATTTCACTTCTATCATTGCCATATCTATCTCCTAAAGTAAAAAATCAACAAATCGTGTCATCTAACACAAAAGGCCGATTCCTCATCTCCTAAAATCTGCCTTCTTTCTCACAGAGAAGGCCTCAGTGTGACTCTATTATAAAGCAGTTAAGAAGGAAACCAAGTATTATTCTCACAAAAGAGAAAATAGTTTTGACACTTGAAAAAACAAAAAAGTCTGTCTAAAAAGACAGACTCATAATGTAGGATATAAAGCATTTATAGGAAAACATCCTTGGAGGTATATGAAACTGAAGGATTGGTGTATAAAAAACAAATCTTTTAGCCAACAAGTCAGTATTAGAGTTGACTTTGGAACTCTTCCAAGGAAGTTTCACTTAAAAATACTTCACTCTCACTAATTAATCTAATTTCAATTTTTAATTTAATCATAATGATAGAAAATTTACCTACTTCTCCTCACCCCAGCCAGTCTTTTTCTTCGGCAATGCGGACGGCTTCTGTTCGATTGCCTACATCGAGTTTAGTCAGGATGGCTGTCATGTAATTTCGGACAGTTCCATTTGAAAGAAAGAGGCTTTCAGCGATTTCTTGGTTGGTTGAACCTTGGACAACCATGGCCAAGACTTCTTGTTCACGTTGACTGAGTGGATTATTGTCAAAGGCGACACCTTCGACAAGCGCTGGTGAGTACTCCTTTTGACCTGCTAGGACGGTATGGATGGTCGCCATAAGGTCACTGATGGAACGCTCTTTGAGCACATAGGCATCCACCTGGGCTGCCAGGGCTCGTTTAAAATAGCCTTTACGTTTGAAGGTGGTCACAATAACGACCTTCGTTTCTCTTTGGTTGGCACGGATCCACTCTAGGACATCAAGGCCTGTCTTGATTGGCATTTCAATGTCTAAAATGGCTACGTCGACCTCTTCTTTTTCCAAGAGGGCAATGGCTTCTTGGCCATCACTGGCCGCATGGATCTCTTCAACATCGTCCTCCAGCATGAGGAGTTGGCAGAGGGCATCCCTCAACATTGACTGGTCTTCGGCAACTAATAATTTCATGCTTTTCCTCCCTCTTTCAAATGCACGCGAATGATTGTTGGATACGATTGAGACAGAATTTTCAAATCTCCATCTACTAAACTGAGGCGATCTCTGATACTATGTAGCTCTTGTCCTGTGACTTCCTCAAAGCCACAACCATCATCCTCAAACTCTAAAACAATCCCATAATGACGACTTAGACGAATCTGACAGCTATCAGCTTGGCTATGTTTAATGACATTATTGGCCAGTTCACGAAGTACCATAGATAGGGTAGACTGAGTAACTGGTGACAGGCTGTCTAAGTCAAGACTGCTGTCCACAGTCAAGACGACATCAGATAGGTCAAAGAGCCGCTCAAGTTCTAGCAACTCCTCAGCTATCGTTCGGTACTTGAGCTGATTGACAATCTCACGCACCTCGTACATGGAGTCACGGCTAATCTGGTTCAATTCTTCCAGATTCTTTCTAGCAGCATCATACTGCTCCTTATCCATCTGTTTTAGAGCCAACTCGGTTTTGAGACTCATCATGGCAAAGGTGTGTCCTAAAGTATCGTGCAAATCACGACCAATACGATTGCGTTCATTTTCAGCGGATAGGATATTGATGGAACGATTCTTCTCTGCAAGTGCTTCCTCCATCTTTCTCTCCTGACGCATACGGTTTTGAAAATAGTACATTCCCAAAGAAAAGAGGATAATAACCATAGAGATGAGGTGGGTGCTCAAATCGTCTGTCAATAGAAAGGATGATGACGTCAAAATCAACAGTGTCGCTAGAAAGGATAAGAAGCGATAAGATGATACGCTATCCTCAAAGCGCCAAACGAGAAGATTGACGTTGAAAAAAACAAACCACATCATGCCCCCCTGGAAGGTCATGGACATAAAGATAATGTAAGCTAGAGTGTAAAACCACAGAAAGGGGATCCACTTGCTATAGGCTTTTTTCAAATACACCATAAGAAGATAGGAGATGGTAAACAGTCCTGTCAAAACCAAGGTCCAAACTGGAAAATAGCCACCAAAAACTCCCAATACTGGGAAGACTAGGAAAATCAGACTAACAAAATAAGCGAAATCAAATTTCTGGTAAGTTCTAAACATTGTCACTTTCTCTGTAAGATTTGATAAAAAGGGCTAAGCCTGTAGCTATTGTAGCATAGACCAAGATAAAAATGAGTGATTTCCATGAAAATTCCCCTTTTTTCGCAAAATTGACCACCAATTGATTGATATGATAGATGGGTGTCCACCCAGAAATGTGCTGAACCCATTTTGGAAACATGGTTACTGGCATCCAAGAGCCACCGATAATAGCAAGTCCAAGAAAGACGATATTTCCGACGATAGCCATGATTTGTTGAGACTTAATTAGGGCTAGTAGTAAGCCAAAGGATAGGAAGACTAGACTTGACAAGAGTAAAAGAGCACCTGAACCGAGCCAATGTGATAATGGCATCTTAACATCACGCACAAAAGCTCCTACACAGAAGGTTACGATGATAGCAACCATAAAGTTCATAAGAACTCTGAAAACTTTTGATAGGTAGTAGGTCTGAATACTTATTTTTGAATGTTCGATGTAGGTTAACCAATGCTCCGTTTGATCCTCTCTAAGCATGTAGGGAAAGGTAAAGAAACCAAAGCTGGACATAGAGAATCCTGTCATCGTCAACATATAAGACAAGATAAAGGCTTTTTGTGACTCTGGGTCAGGACTCATTTCCATACCTGAATACAAGAGGAAGAATCCGATAGGCATTCCGATAGACATGATAAAGACGGGCCAACTGCGCCATGTTTTTATCCATTCGATTTTAAGTAGTGCTTTCATGACTTGTCCTCCCTTGTGCTATCAAATAAGCTATCTAAAAGTGTTTTGTTTTGAATTTCAATGTCAGAAATGAGACAGCCGTGAGCTTGTAAACTACTCCATATACTTTCAATATCTTTAGTCATAAAGGTTACAACATCACGTTTTTCAGTCACATCATAAATGGCTGCCAGTTTGTCAAGACTTGGAGCAAAGCGACTTGCTAAAGTGACTTGTTTTTCCTTTTCCTCGCTACGCATGGCATGTGGCGTAGTATCCCTGATGAGTCTCCCCTGATGAAGGACCAAAATGCGATCAGCTGTGTGCTCGACTTCTTCGATATAGTGAGACGAATAAAGAATGGTTACACCTGACTTTTTAAGATCATTGATGATTTCCCAGAAACGTTGGCGTGTCGTAGTATCCATCCCTGCTGTCGGCTCGTCTAAAAAGAGAATGTCAGGCTTGCCAATTAGACAGAGGACAAAGGCAAGAAGACGTTTTTGTCCCCCTGAGAGTTTGTCCGCAAACTGCTGATACTGGTCGTCTTTGAATTGTAAGAGTGCTTGAATCTCTACTTTAGATAATCCATTCTCAGAAATATCTTGGAAAAAAGTAATCAATTCCCTAACTCTTAATTGTGAAGGAATAGTATTTTCTTGAAGGAGAACCGCAATTTGATCTTGCGCTTTCCCCTTTTTGCCCTTGATAAAGACTTGACCGCTACTGGCTTTCTTGTCACCGAGAACGCAGGACATTAAGGTCGTTTTACCAGAACCATTGGGCCCAATTAAAGCAAGACAATCGCCTTGTCCCACCTCAAAGCTAATATGGTCTAAAATCGTTTTTCCTCTGATTTTTTTGACAAGATTTGTGACTTGAAGGATTGCTTCACTCATGTTTGTGACTCCCTTTCTTTTGATAGAAGGCTAGAAAAACATAACAAGCTGCAACAGATACGCCCATAACACTATAGAGAATATCACTGCTGCCATGAAGTAAGACATAAGCAAAGAGGATGGTCCAAATTGCTGCTAGAAGCATGATGCTTAGTATTTTCAATAGTTTCATGCTGGGCCTCCTAGTTTTTTAAATCATTTATGACAAGGTCGATAAAACTTTTAGCCATAGTGATGAGAATGTAGGCTGAGATAGACAAGCCAATAATCATGCCCAAATTTGAGAAGATAGCTTCAAAATTGCCTTTTTCAAAGATGTCAGTAAACATGCTAAGTCCAGCAAAGACAGTTCCGATGACAGCGTAGATAAGGTAAGATGTTTTGATTTTCGTGAGATGACCTCTTTCGTTTTTTATTATTTCTAAGTTATGACTAAAGTATATCTTTTTGGTCATTCTCTTTTTAGCACCAGATGTCATGACATGGCATGACATTTGTCATGTGACGTAAAGGTAAGAAAAAGGAGCTGACCTTTCAGTCAACTCTAACTTGAGTTATAAGCAAAAGAAGGTTCATCCGTCATTTTGACACTACTCGTTTCTAGCCAAGAAATTATAATTTCAAGGCCAACATGTTAACCGTCATACCTGCTGCTGTTCCCAAAAGGTAGACGACATCTCCTTCTTTAACTAAGCCATGATCTAATGAGTAAGCTAAACCAAATGGAACAGATACAGAAACCATATTACCATAGTCAGTAACTATGTTAAGATATTGATCTTCAGCAATACTAAGTTTATCCATTACCAAAGATAAGGCGCGACTAGCTTGATGGGGAATGATGTAGTCCACATCCGCAAGAGCCAAGTGAGTTTTCTCTTGGAATTCTTGGAACATATCAGGAAGCTTATGCGCTGATAAAAGGAGAATCTTCTTGCCCTTCATATCAAACATAAAGTCCGTTTTTGTCTTTTCTGAATATTTTTTAGGATGGTAAGAAGTCAAACCTCCACGGATTTCAGTATCATGAGCACCTTCTGACCAGGTATGTTGTAGACTTGCAATAACCCCTTTGTCTTGAGAACTTGCTTGGAAAATAAAGGCTGCTGCTCCGTCACTAAAGAGTTCAAAACTTTCTTTTTGTTTCAGATTGAGACCCAGACTTCCGACCTCACTAGATACAATCAAGACACGATGGTATTCACCAGCTTCAATCAAGTAGGACATTGTTGATAAAGCTGAGATAAAACTTGTACAAGTCGTATTGATATCCATGGCTGGGATGGCAAGTCCTTTTGCCACGCGCTCATGAATCAAGGCTGCAGTACAAGGAATAGGCTGCACACCAACTGCACTGGCTGAGACAAGACAATCAATGTCATCAATTTTCAAATTGGCATTTTCAAGAGCTCGTTGGATAGCCACTTCGGCCAAATCCAACTGTGTTTCTTCATCTTCTACAACACGATAACGTGTTTGATTTTTGAATTGTACGGTTTGTTTTGGAAGACAAACTCCATAACCTGCGATTTCGACATGTCTTTTTACTTCTGTCATTGTCATTCATCCTTTCATAAACGCTAAATCCGTTTGAGTTTTCGACTGGTATCCCAATGATATTCGGAAAAATGGATCTTCGGAACCTTAAAATGCTTTTGCTGCGCCAAGAGTTGAAACTGAGCTGTGATAGCTTCTTCTACTTGCTCGTCTCGTTGGCTTAGACAGACTTCAACAATCTGATCTGAATGTTGCTTGACTTGATAGTCTCCAATATTTTCCACAAAGAGAATACAACGCCTGATAAAATCAGGATAGATTGTCACCTGTCCTCCATCCTGACCTTCAAAGTAAAAGATATCATCGGAGCGACCTTCGACCTTATCAATCCTTGTATAATGAGAAACACATGGACAAGGTTCAGGATTTTCAACCAAGATATCATTAAGTTTGTAAAGGTAAACAGGTTGACTGTTTCGCTTGAAATCCGTTATCATGGGTAGCTTAAAAGCACTCGAGATGCGAATTCTATCACTATCCTCTAAAATTTCTGCTACAGAGACAATTTTTTTCGGTGAGATAGACAAGTCTCTTGCCTTAAGAGGCTTGCTCAACTCTATCAGTATGGAAGCTGGTGCCACAACAATTGTCGGTTGATAATGATTAAGACGTTCAATATGTTCATCAGTATTTTTAAAAATATCGAAGTATTCTAATCGTATAAATGCCGTATTGATAGTCTGGTAGAGTTCATTATCTGATCTAAGGAAAAAGGCAACTCGGTGCGTACAACACATCCTTTGTAATGCACACTGATTTTTCGGAGCCAAAGGGTATCACCTTTATCAAGTGTATTAAAATCACTTGGGCTGACGAAAAAATTACGTTTTGCGTCACCCACCTTAACGACTAGGGAGTGGTTGGTACTTGTTCTTGGTGCCTTGGCAATTCGCTTTCCAGTGATGACACCTACAACCTTAGATTAGTCCTCTCTATAATAACCCATCTTGGTTAAAATAAAGAGAAGAAATTTATCCGTTAGTATCCAAATACCTGCAGAAAGAGCAAGTGCAAAAAAGATAAATATTCCCGTCACCAAGCCTAGACTTCCACTCTCACGCCCACTATCAAACCAGAGATGTAAACCTTTCTCATTTCCAAAATACAGCAGAAAGGGTTGTAAAAAACTGCTCTTCAACAATCTGAAGAAAACTATCCTGCTTTTCAATATCTAAATCTTCTTTTAAAACAGAATCTTCGCTAGTCCTTGAATGAGGCTCACTATGATTGAACGTTTCATGAGTATCTGACAAAGCTAGCTCATCTCCAGTTGCTTTTGCTCTTCTTCAGCATCTACCTGCTGAACCTCATATTCAGTCACTTGCTCGTCGTTGACTTTTTCAGTCGCATAATCTGTTAGCTCAAGTTCATCAATGCTTTCTTGCTCTTGAACAGACTCGCTACTATCTGCATCTTGTTTAAAGGAAGCTTCTAGCTGAGAGGCAGACACCATCCCAACCATACTGCCATCGACCTGTTTATAGCCTATGACGGCACTCATCTCCTCATTTCCAGAATGCGATTTTTGCCAGGCAAGGGCCTCTTGATAAGCCTTTTGTAGGCGTTGGAAATTTTCAGGATCATCCTCAGAGTGATAGACCTTACTCTGTTTGGCATAGGCTCTCTTGATGTCTTTAAGATTATTGGTTGGTTGAATGCCCAAAATCGACCAAAAATTCATGCGTCATCTTCTATCTCCAGAAATTAGGGTCATCAGACCTATCAAAGGGGGCTCATCAGTTTCCTCATGGTCAGCTTCTTCTTTACGGAAAATATCCAAATCATCTAGTGACACGATATTCTCAATGCTATCAAGATAAGCTTGGTAGCGTTTCACAATCTCTTTTCGCTTCTTGATATTGTTAATAGCCAACTGATAGCCTTTTAAAATCTTCTATTTGCCACAAAAAATGTAGTTGCATCTTATAAGGCATTTCCATGACTAAATGATAAGCCCGCTCAGACTGCGTTTTAAAGTCGGCCTCAAAGGATAATTGATCAGAGACAAGCTTGATATTCTCCAGATGCTCACTCTTGTCGACCTCTTCGATTTTACTTTGACTACCAATCCGATAGGTCTTGGTTTCACCTGTTGACCCTAGTTTCACTTCTATATAAAGCATAGAATTTATATAGTAAGTAAAGGTAGTCTTAAATGTCTCTGACTTACTAGCGTTACCTGGAACATCGATAACAAACTCATCCAAAAAGAAGTTTGCCTCAGGGTCAAGTGATTCTCCCTGATAAATCATAAAACGACATTGTCTCTGTCCCCGACTGGCATAATAATATTTGCTGGCTGAGGTTCGAAGAACAGACAACTTATTAATGACCTTTGAAAAGATATTCTTATTAAAATCTGAATCATAGGCACTGACTCTCAACGAGAAGGGACAAATATCTGTAATCACCAAATCTTTGACCTTTTCTTGACGCTCTTTGACAGCTAAATAAGTCCCCAAACCACTCGCAACCAACTCATCCATATCCTTCAAACGCTTGATAGGAAAATTGAGAAGATTCGTGATATAAGATTGAACCAAAGGCATCATGCTAGACCCACCGACCAAGATAAAGGCATCCAGCGCATGAGCCCTGTAGCCACTACCACTCACTGCCCCTTCCAATGACTTTCTTAACACGATCAAGAACAGGTTGAATAATGGACTTAAGCTCAGCTTGAGTGTATTGTTTCATGTAATATTGGTCATCGTAGGTCTAGGAGACTGCAGCCACTTTTTCCTTTTGTAGCTTGAGCTTGCAACGTTCTGCAGACAAGAGGAGACTAGACTTTTGCTTCGTATCCAACTTCTCCAAATCAATCTCTTGAGACTGACAAAAATCTTCAGCAATAGCCTTATCAAAGTCACTACCACCCAAGAAGTTATCACTCGCAATGGAAACAATTGAAATCACATTATCAAAGCAATCAACCACAGAAACATCAAGCATTCCTCCTCCAAAGTCGAAGACGGTGAAAGATTCGTCCTTACCAATCTTGTGACAAGCAATGGCAGCCGCAGAAGGCTCGTTAATCAATCGTTCCGCCTTAATGCCCAATCGTTGTCCGATAGCCTTGGTCACAGAGCGTTGCTTCTCGTTAAAATAAGCTGGCACACTAATAAGTATATTATCTACCTTTTCACCTAAGTAACTCTCCACATCTGCTACTAATTGTTTAACCACCAAAGTTGACAAATCCTTTGCCTAGAAAGCTTCCCCATCAAGGTAAAATATTTCATTGGTTCCCATTGAATGTCTAAAGAGTTGGGCCGTATTCTTAGGGTCAGTCACTAAGCGTTCCTTCGCAATTTTTCCAACCGTCAAAACATCATCCGACACATGGACCACGCTAGGTGTCAAATACTCGCCAAAATCATTTGGAATCAGCTTAACCTCACCATCACGATAGGTAACCGCTAGACTGTTAGTCGTCCCCAAATCAATACCAATTGTTGCCATAACATTCTCCTAAACTGCTTTTGTCCTTCCATTATAACATATTCAAAAATCTCCTTTTTCATAAGGAGGTAAAAACTTAAGACTAGAGATCATCTTTATAGTAAAAAAGCCAACCCAAGGTCAGCTTTTCATCTATCTTAATGACTATTTTTTGAATGGTTCTTCCACCATGATGAGAGGATGGAACCTGAGATGTTGTGCCAAATACTGAAGATGGTTGATGGAATCGCAGCTTGTGGCACGAAATATTTCATGGCAAGGGTTGCTCCAATACTTGAGTCTTGCATCCCCACTTCGAAGGTAATGGCTTTTTGTTGTGGTTCTTCCAAACCAAGGATTTTTGAAAATGCAAAACCAAGGGCATAGCCACAAAGATTATGGAGCATGACAACTGGGATGACAAGGGCTGTCGCTGCTGTGAAAATATTGGCATGGTTGGCAGAAACAACTGCTCCAACAATCAAGAGAATGGCAGCCTGTGAAATCAACAGCATGATTTTGATGATGGCATCGATTTTCTTACCAAAGATTGAGTGAACGAGTATACCCAAGATAATAGGGACAACCACGATACGCAAGGTACTTAGGAAGAGGCTTTGGGCAGGGACACTAACGTACTGACCAGCCAAGAATGACAAAAGGGTTGGAATCATGAGTGGTGCCAAGAGAGTTGAAAGGGTTTCAATAGAGACATCCAAGGCAACATCCCCACCTGAAAGGAAGGCCATAACACTAGATGAAGTCCCACTTGGACAAGACCCAACAAGGATAACCCCTGTTGCTGTCGCACCCTTAAGATGAAAAATAATACAAAGTAACCAAGCCAAACCAGGCATAATGACATAGTGGGCAACGGTCCCAAGAACAACTGGAATTGGACGCTTAGCAATACGTTTAAAATCTTCAGTTGTCAAGGTAAGCCCCATACCAAAGAGAATCAGACCAAGCAAGTAGGCCGTATTGGGAATGACCCAACTACTTGTTGCTGGAAAGGCGTAGTTAAAGACAGCCCAGAGAATAACAGCTGCAGTAAACCATTTGCTGAGCCATTTACTAAAAGATACAAGTGAATCCATAGTGCAACCTTCTTTCTATTTTCATGATATGGTATAGCACTTTCATTTTGAATTTCAAGATATGTTTGGAATTTTCTGAAATTTATTTCAAAAAGAATAAACCATCGCACTTGAATGGCGATAGCTTAGAGATTTCTATAAACTTTAAACCTTGTCTTTCGACTTCTCTTCAAACTGCTGAGCCCGTTCTTCTCCCCACCACAGTGGTAACAATTCCCCCAGAGTGATGGTTTGACGTGTTTCGTAGTCAACCATAAACTCAAAGTTACGATTGTCAGGATGGAGCTCCATTAAAAATTCTCGACAGGCTCCACAAGGCATACCAGACGGTCCACCGTGAGGTGGCTAGTCTCGAAAGGCAATAATACGCTTAACTTTGGTCTGACTAGTCTCTTGATACATATAAAAAAGGGCAGCTCTTTCGGCACAAATATGGAAAACACCACAAGTCCCTTCCATACAAAAGCCTGTGAAAATTTGTCCATCTTCAGCCTCCACCGTAGCCACGACATGCTTAGCATAGACAAAGTCTGAGACTTCCTGTGGCTGATACAAAGCTTGAGCCTGTTCATACATTTTCTGCCAAATATCCATTATTTTTCCTTTAACCTCGATCACTTTCTCTTTGCGACTTGATAAAGAGTGCGAGCCCTGTTGCTACTACAGTATAAGCCAAAATAAATAAGAGTGATTTCCATGAAAATTCCCCATTGATAGCAAAATTAACAACCAACTCATTGACATGATAGACAGGCGTCCACTCAGAAATGCTCTGAACCCACTTTGGAAACATGGAAATAGGCATCCATGAACCACCCACAATAGCCAAGCCAAGGTAGGTGATATTTGCAACCACAGATATGATTTGTTGGGATTTAATCTGAGCGATAAGCAAGCCAAAGGCCAAAAAGATCAAGCTTGATAGAAGTAAGAGGGCACCTGAACCTAGCCAACCTGACAAAGGCAACTCAACATCTCGAACAAAGGCTCCCACACAAAAAGTCACAATGATAGCCACCATAAAATTCAGCAAAACACGAAAGATCTTAGATAGATAATAAGCCGAAATGCTGATTTTAGAATGCTCGATATAAGTCAACCAGTGATCCGTTTGGTCCTCTTGCAACATATAAGGGAAGGTAAATAAACCAAAGCTAGACATGGAAAATCCAGTCATGGTCAACATATAAGACAGCAAAAAATCTTTTTGAGCCTCAGGATTAGGTGTTGAGACAATACTTGAAAACAGGAGGAAAAAGCCAACAGGCATTCCGATTCCCATGATAAAGACTGGCCAGCTTCGCCACGTTTTTATCCATTCAATTTTTAGTAATGCTTTCATGCCTTATCCTCCCTTGTTGAATCAAATAGGCTATCCA
The DNA here is from genome assembly GCA_003521145.1 of Streptococcus sp. GTDB lineage: Bacteria > Bacillota > Bacilli > Lactobacillales > Streptococcaceae > Streptococcus. The sequence continues at coordinate 66,415 of DOTL01000006.1, forward strand.
AGAGTGTTTTATTTTGAATTTCAATATCAGAAATTCCACAGCCCGCTTCTTCAAGACTTTGCCATACCTTTTCGATATCTTTGGTCATGAAGCTAATGACATCTCTCTTCTCAGTAATCTCATAGATGTCTGGCAGTCCGTGAACAATGCTAACAAAACTACTTGGCAGAGTGACCTGCTTCTCTTTCTCTTCGTGTCGCATAGCGTATGGCGTAGTATCTCTGATAAGGGCTCTATAATTTCTGTAGT
>DOTL01000001.1 GCA_003521145.1 Streptococcus sp.
AATTCTTGGAACAAGTTTTGCATGTCTATTATAACAGCAAATAATAAACTTTCGGGAAAATAAGTCCTTTTTCGGAAACACACAAATGACAGTAGAAGTTCTGCTGTCATTTTTCTGCTCCCTGATAACTAAAAAACTTCCCTTGAAATAATCCAAGAGAAGCTGTAAGTCATTATAAGTTTTTACAACTACTTGTATAAGTTGTGGTAAATTTTTGGTAAGTTGTACCAATTACTCTATAGAAACGTTGATATGACAACGTTTCTGATACGTCTTACTTCATCGTTGGGAACAACAAGACATCACGGATGGTTGTTGTATCAGTGAGAAGCATGCAGAGACGGTCGATACCGATTCCGAGTCCACCTGTTGGAGGCATACCGTATTCGAGAGCTTCAACGTAGTCGTAGTCGATGCCTGTTGCTTCGTCGTCACCGAGTTCTTTAGCAGCAGCTTGTGCTTCGAAACGTGACAATTGATCGATTGGGTCGTTCAATTCGGTGAAGGCATTTCCGTACTCTTTTGTCATGATGAAGAGTTCGAAACGGTCAGTGAAACGTGGGTCTTCTGGGTTTTTCTTAGCTAATGGAGACACAGCAACTGGGTGACCGTAAACGAATGTTGGTTGAATCAATGTTTCTTCAACAAATTCTTCGAAGAAGGCATTGATGATGTGACCAACTTCAGTGTAGTGTTTTTCAACTGGAACATTCTTTTCAGCAGCGATTGCTTTGGCTTCATCCAAAGTCATGTCTTGCCAGAAGTCAACGCCAGTGATTTCCTTGATTGCATCAACCATGTGGATGCGTTTGAATGGTTCGTTGATCTTGATTTCAGTTCCTTGGTAGTTGATAGGTCCATCACCTTTAACCGCTTTAGCAGCGTGTTGGATGATACCTTCAGTCAAGTTCATGATATCGTGGAAGTCAGCGTAAGATTGGTAAACTTCGATAGATGTGAACTCAGGGTTGTGAGTGGCATCCATACCTTCGTTACGGAAGATACGTCCGATTTCGTAAACACGTTCCATACCACCAACAATGAGACGTTTGAGGTGGAGCTCAGTCGCGATACGAAGTACCATGTCGATGTTTTGTGCATTGTGGTGAGTGATGAAAGGTTTAGCAGCAGCACCACCAGCTTCATTGTGAAGAACAGGTGTTTCGACTTCAAGGAAACCTTGAGCATCTAGGTAGCGACGGATTTCAGAAATGATTTTTGAACGTGTGACAAAGCGGTCGAAGCTTTCACGGTTAGAAATCAAATCGAGGTAACGTTTACGGTAGATTGTTTCAACGTCTGAAAGTCCGTGGAATTTCTCAGGCAATGGACGAAGGGCTTTAGACAAGTGTGTGATATGAGTAGCCTTGATAGAAAGTTCTCCCATATCTGTACGCATAACTTCACCTTCGACACCGAGGAAGTCACCGAGGTCAGCTTTCTTGAAGATTTCGTAGTTTTCTTCACCGACAGCATCTTTACGCACGTAGATTTGGATTTGACCATCGCGGTCTTGAATGTGGGCGAAGCCAACTTTACCTTTACCACGTTTAGTCATCAAACGACCTGCGATAGTAGCAGTTTCGTTGATTTCGTACAATTCTTCTTTTGTTTTGTCAGCATATTTTTCTTTTAATTGACCAGATGTAGCTGTACGTTCGAATCGCTTACCAAAAGGATCGACTCCTTGTTCAGCCATGGCCGTCATTTTTTCACGACGGACAATCTGTTGATCGTTTAATTCATCCATGTGTTGATTTGACATGTTAGTCCTCCATAAAATAGTCGTAAATATTGTATCATAAATCACCTTCTAAAGATAGGACAAATGACTAAATGTCAGATAAATAAAGGGGAAAGCCCTTTATTTTTAAGAAAAATAGCTAACTTGAATTAATGATTGATTAGGAAGTTATATAATTTATTGACAAATATAATAAAAAAGTGTATAGCAGCAGGGTAGGAATCGTATAAAATTAAGGAGAATATACAATGAAAAAGAAAAATTATGTTGGTAAAGCTGTGATGTTTGGCGCTTTACTAGCGCCTATTGGGCTACCTACGGTATCTGTGTTAGCAGATGGCTTTTATCAAAATCAAACAAGTGCTCACGCTGCAGATATTACAAACTGGATTGCCAGCACACCGCAACAAATTACAAATAATTTGACAACTCAGAACATCAATCCACAACAGTTAGATGGTCAAAAATATGTAATTCAATGGGGTGATACCTTGTGGGGAATCTCTCAAGCGACGGGAATCTCTATTGAAAAATTAGCCTACGATAACAATATTCAGAATATTGACCTTATCTTCGCAGGTGACATCCTCATCTTGAAACGTGATGGTGATGTACCAGCAGGTTATCATGTGACTGGTAATGGTCACCGTTGTGCACATTCTAAGATTGTTATCAACAACTATTATGGCGATAACAATCGAGTGATTATCAATAATAGTACTTTTGTATCTGATGACCACTCTAAGAATACAATGATTTACGCTCCAGATAATTCTGATAACAGCATTTCATTCTCCAATACCAATAATAGCGATAAAGATAAAGATTTTAAAGAAAGTAAGGAGTCATCTTCTTCATCATCAGAATCTAAAGATGCTTCATCAAGCTCAACAGCAAGTGGCAGTGAAAGTAAAGCAAGTACAGATACTTCTAAAGAGAAAGAATTGACTGAGGATGCTTTCCAAGACAAGGTTCAAGAAGAAGTTTCAAATATTTATCAACAAAAACGCTCAGGTAGACCTGCATGGAACTTCTTCTCACATGTAGATGATAAGAATGATCTGAATACTGATGCTAAGAAGGACACTGAAAGAACAGCGCTTTACCGTCAAGGCGAAACTGCTAAAGATGAAGACATTGCTAATGGTCCTAAAGATGGTGCCAGAACTGAAGCCAATGCCAAAGCACTCGCTGAGAAGATTTACGACACCCTTAACAATGGTGGCAAAATGTCAGAGCTTATCAAGGCAAAATATGCCCAAATTAAGGTAACTTACAAGGGTGATAAGTGGACCTTCAATGTTGATGTTTATAAAGAAAAAGAAAGTTCATCATCAAGCACTGAAACATCATCTGAATCAAAAGCTTCATCAAGTGATGATTCTCAAACAGAAACACGCATGAGTTCAAGTTCATCAAGTTCTTCAAGTCGTACTGAAACAGACTCAGAGGCAAATTCCTCTGACCTAACTGGTGACGAATAGAGAGAGGCCAAGCATGTCGAAGAGAAATATCATTATTAGTGTTGTACTTGCTTGCCTCTTGGTTACAGGAGCTGGTTTCAGTGTCTTCTACTACTGGGGGTCACACCATTTGGATAGTGTTGTACCTGGTAAGGTTTACCAATATTCAAGTTCTTTAAATGGTGAGGTCAACAATCGTGTCATGTATGTAGCCTTCCAAGAGGGTGGTAACAAGGCACTAGTGAGTCAGGACCGTACGACAGTGGTTAATGCCGATAAGAGCCAGACTGATTTTGACAAAGCCTATAGTGACCAAACAGCTAAATGGGAATATAACGTGACAAAAACAACTTTGACTCTCGGTAAAAAAGAGGATAATCAATTGTCACAATGGCAGTACAATAAGGTCTTTGCTTATGGCGACCATTTCACATCAAAGGATTTCTATTACCAGATTGCCAAAGGTGGTCAGGGTGAAGTCAAACAAAAAATGACCTTTAAAGAAATTAAATAAGCGTCTAAATATGACAGGATGCATTAGGTTTGGGACAAATTGTTCCAAACCTTTTTCCATCTTCAAAACACAAATAATTTTTTCTTAAGTGGGGTCGAAAATTGAAAAGAAAGGGTAAAAACGGTATAATAAGACTGTTTGGGCAATTGCATTCTGATAAAAAACAGATGAGTAAGATTGCCCTAAGACAGTTGACTAAAAGCTTACTTTTGCAAGACTTAGGATTAGGAGCTAACTGATGTAACAGTTTAGTTGTTAGGCCTCTTAATTTATCTAAGTCAGTGACAAGAGAATGATATAAGAAAGAACGGACAGATGATTACTTCTATTGTTTTTGACGTTGACGATACTATTTACGACCAACAGGCACCTTATCGTATTGCCATGGAAAAATGTTTCCCTGACTTTGATATGAGTAACATGAATCAAGCCTACATTCGTTTCCGCCACTATTCTGATGTTGGTTTTCCTCGTGTAATGGCCGGTGAGTGGACAACCGAGTATTTCCGTTTTTGGCGCTGTAAAGAGACCCTTTTGGAGTTTGGCTACCGTGAAATTGATGAAGAAACAGGTAACCATTTCCAAGAGGTTTACGAGCATGAGTTGGAAAATATCACCATGCTTGATGAGATGCGAATGACCCTTGATTTCCTCAAGAAAAAAAATGTGCCTATGGGGATTATTACCAATGGACCAACAGAGCACCAACTTAAGAAAGTCAAAAAGTTGGGACTTTATGATTATGTGGACCCTAAGCGTGTCATCGTCAGTCAGGCGACAGGTTTCCAAAAGCCTGAGAAGGAAATCTTCAACCTCGCAGCTGAGCAATTTGATATGAATCCATCGACGACGCTTTATGTTGGAGATTCTTATGACAATGATGTTATGGGTGCCTTCAATGGTGGCTGGCATTCTATGTGGTTTAACCACCGTGGTCGTAGCCTCAAACCAGGTACTAAGCCAGTCTTTGACCTGGAAATCGATAGTTTTGAGCAACTCTTTGGAGCGGTGAAAGTTCTTTTCGACCTTCCAAATAACAAATATATCTTTGATATCAATGATAATGAAAATCCAGTCCTTCAACTAGGTATTAATAATGGTCTTATGATGGCGGCTGAACGTCTTCTTGAGAGCAATATGAGTATTGATAAGGTGGTTATCCTACTTCGTTTGAATGCTAATCAGGAAAAAATCCTTCGTATGAAATATGGAAGATAATAGAGCGGCCTCATGTGGCCGTTTTATTGTCTAGAATGTGAGATAAGGAGATTGAAAATGGTAGAAATCAACAACTTAAAACATGATATTGAAGCACTAAGTGCTGAACGTGATGCTTTGAGAAAAGAGGTAGAAGCACTCGAAGCCAAACGTGACGATCTTTTTGAAGGTGTTAGAGATGCAGAACAGATGAAGTGCCTTGCCTGGGATTCCTATAATGCATTAGCAGAGCACCTTAATGCAGAAGAAAAGCAAAGAGGGTTTGCTAACAACTATTAGGAACATGTCCATAGAACTGCCAAAATAGACGTGGAATTTATCTTGAGTCGTGGTCCTTGTTTTAAGCGTTTGCTGTCTGAGGGACAGTATGATCTTGTCTCACAGGAACTAGACGATTTTGAAAATGAACTAGAGGACTTGGCCCGAGACTTTGGTGTCGAATTAAATCGTTTGCCAGATGAACCGAAGTGGAAAGAATAGAAGTGAAGCTCTTAAAGTAATAGATTTAAGAGCTTTTTGACTGCTAAAAAGCGACCCTTGTTCAGGATCGCTTGTCTTATGAAGTCAGTCGATGATTTAGCTAATCTTGTTTTGTTCATCCATATAAGATGTATCATTCCAACATTTGAGAGTGAAGTGCTCGAAGTCATTGGTTTCGAGAATAGTGACAGAAGCATTGTCAAGACCTCCTGCCTTACGAAGAAGACCAGGTTCAAAACCAAGGAGTGTACGGATAGAAGCCGTTAAGTTAGCTCCGTGACCGACGATGAGGACATTTTTAGCATCACTATCTTTAAGTGTTTTAACAAATTCGGCCACACGTTTGGTTGTCTGGTGGACAGACTCAGCTTGGAAGTCATTAGCACGGAAGTTGGCTAGATTATGACGGAAAGCATCCATTTCTTTTGGATAGATGGCCTGAACGAGTGCAATTTTTTTCCCTTCCAGTTTGCCAAGTTGCCATTCACGCAGAGCTTTAGTGTAGGTAACTTTAGCTTTAGGCTTTTGAGACTCCATGATGAGTTCAGTGGTTTTTTTAGCACGTGGTAGGTCACTTGAGAAGACCAAGTCAAAATGAGTGTCACTGAGATAGTGACCTAACTCACGTACTTGTTCGATAGATTCTTTAAGCAAAGGCGAGTCTCCCTTGGCACCTTGAAGTCTGCCTTCCAAGTTCCACTCGGTTTTACCATGACGTACAAAATACAGTTTCATGATTACTCCTTAATATCAGCAAATTCAGCATTAACAAAATCAGCAAGTTCTTGACTATTGATACGGATAGAACGCCCAATTTCCCCCGCTGAGACAATAAGGAAGCCAGCTTCTTTGGCAGATTGATCGATGTAAATAGGGAAATTGTGTTTTTGGTGAATTCCCACTGGGTTGTTGGCTCCGTGAACATAGCCAGTCGTTTTTTGGAGATCCTTTTGTGGAATCATTTGAACCTTCTTGTTCCCTGAAATTCTAGCTAATTTCTTTTCAGACAGGTGCTCGGTGATAGGGACGATGCCGATGACTGGTCCTGTCTTATCTCCTTTAAGGGCGAGGGTTTTATAAATGCTCTCACGTGCCACATCTTCTGGAAGCTCCCCTTCTAAACCATTGAAGGATAAGCTATCATGGTCAATCTTAGCTTTATCAAGAATTTGGTCAACCAAGGTCTTCTTGACTTTGCCTTTCTTAGCCATTGTTATATCTCCTTTTAAAGTTATACATTTCTACCATCCATTATAACACATTCGTTAGAACACGCCTAAACCAATTTGACAAGAAGAAAACCAGCGTCTTAGACACTGGTTCTTACTGAATACTAGATGAACTTTTCGAAGTAGTCTTCTTATTTTTAGTTGGTTTTTGCTTAATCTTACCAAAGAGTTTTTCAAAGGTTTTACGCTTGTTTTTCTCAGGGTTGATTTGATTAAGATCTAGGGTATTGTCGAAACCAGGCAGGCTTCCTTGTGACGTATACTGGTGAAGGTCATAGTCGATTTCAGTATTTGGCAAAGCCTCATAATAACCAGAATCGGTACCATAGGCTGGAATCCAAACAGCGTCGAAGTTTTTAGTTGAAACTTCTTGCTCAAGCATGAAATAAGCACCAATATAGAGACCAATCTTCTCAGCTCCTAGACGTTTGAGTTCAGCACGAAAGGCTTGGACACCTTCCTCCATGTTAGACATGGTTTCCTCTTCAACATCAATCCAGTAATAGGTAGGTTTGTATGGAGAAGCATTATTGTAGAAAATACGAGCTTCTTCCTTCATCTCTTTGACAGAAGTACCTTGGGCGTAGGAATAGACGGCAACTGGAACGTCACGTTTTTTGAGTTCTTTGATATGTGTTTTAAAAGATTTGTCGACCCCATTCGAACTAGCGGCATTGCTATCCTTGCTAATCTGTGATCCACCGAAGACGCGGATAATAGCACCAGAAATATAATTTGACAAGACATCGTAATCGATATCCTGAGGTAGTTGCCACCCCGAAAGGTCGATAATGGGATTGAGTATCAGCTCCTCGTCGGAACTGCTAGATGTACTACTGGTTGTTGTTTTTGGTGTAGTAGCATAAGGAAGAGCAGATTTCACGTTTTGGAGATGCGCCTGCTGTTTAGACGTATTGTGAATATTTGCAATAACTAATGCTAATCCTAAAAGAGCTAGAACCACGTAAACAACGATCGGTTTTATTCTTTTTCTCATTGCTCTCATTCTACCTTAAATAGCGCAAAATTGCAAAATAGAGTGTTGATAAATTCTGTGGGAGATATTAAAGTGACTGATTTCCAAAAAGCCTTTGTAGTCTGACTTAGGTACATTTTATGAATGAGGGTGTTTGGAGCTAGTCTTGAATTAAGTGAATTTTTCATTTATTCAAGCAAGAAATTTAGCTTAAAAGTCAGTTTCTTCCTTGAAACTAGCGCCACTAGTGGCATCAGACCAGGCGACAAGAGCTTGAGCAGAGTTATCCAGATAGGTCTTGAGAGGTTGCTTCAAATCATAGATGGTCTCCCAAAATCCCAGGATTTTTCCATCTTTGTCTATAGCAGCTTGGTAGGTTTGGATGAGTACTTGATCAAAACTGTCTGTTGGAATCTGATAACTTTTTTCTTTGGTAGGAGACTCCAGAACTTCAGACATGATCCAATCAGGCAGATTTTCATCTTCACGAGGAAAGAAACTACCGTCAGCGCCACCGTTGTCGTAGAGAAAGTTTCCTTGGGCATCATAGGCTGCTAATTTATAGGGAAGGTGATTCAGTAGTGTTTTTAAATCGTTCATACCTTCATCATAGCTTCTTTCAGGAGAAATGGCAATGCTTTGGATTGGATACAATACTATCATAGGATAGTATCAGTTTGTCTGAGGATAGTAGTATCACTTGGAGCAGTATCAGGGTATAATAAAGTAAAAGAAGACTCGAGGTGAAAACATGTCAAAACTTATTTTTCTAGATGTTGACGGGACGTTAGTGGATTATCATAACCGCATTCCAGAGTCCAGCAGTCAAGGCAATTCGTCAGGCACGTTAAAATGGGCATCTGGTCTATGTTTGTACCGGCCGTAGCAAGGCAGAAATACAACCAGAATTATGGGAAATTGGCTTAGATGGGATGATTGGAGGTAATGCTCTTATGTAGAGCATCATGGCCAAGTCCTCATGCATCAGCTGATTTCTAAGGAAGATGCGGCTAAGATTGTGGATTGGTTGACCCAACGTCATCTAGCTTTTTATCTGGAGAGTAATAATGGCCTTTTTGCCAGTCCTGATTTTCGTGAGCGGGCACGTGAGACACTTAAGACTTATGCCATTCAAAGGGGGCAGTCAGAAGAGTCTGTCGCTGGTAAGGAACCAGAAGATTTCATTCATGGTCTCAAGTATGGTGGGGAACTCTATCGTGATGACCTAAACAAGGTCAGTTTCGTTTTAGAATCCTATCAGGACCATCTAGATTCAAAAGAAGCTTTTCCACAGCTTGAAGCCCATACTTGGGGAGGGCGAGGTGAAACAGCCTTGTTTGGTGATCTAGGTGTTAAGGATATTAACAAGGCCCATGACATCGATGTCCTTTTGGAACATTTGGGGGCTGAGCGTTCGGAAACCATTGCTTTTGCCGATACCAAGATTGATATCCCTATGTTGGAATATTGTGAGGTTGGGGTTGCCATGGGAAATGGTGGGCCGGAAATCTTAGCTATGGCAGACCTAATCACAGACGATGTTGAAACAGATAGCCTCTACAAGGCTTTTGAGAAATTAGGCTTATTGGAATAGAAAAACTGAGTTCCGTTTGGGAGCTCAGTTTGTGTTTTATGCTGGTTTACGACCGATAAATTTTTTCAAGAGGAATAAGAGATAGCCAACAGCAATGTAGCCAGCACTGATGACCAGGACGTTTATCATGACCTTATTCCAACCAAATTTATTGACATTGATAAAGAAGTAGGCGAAAGGACTATCTTTGGCACCTGGAATTGACAGTTTTAGAACCAGTCCGTTTAGAAGGGCAAAGGCAAAGTAAGACAGAGGGAACACTGACCAGTAAATTGGTTCACGGAGACGGTAGGCTTTCTTAGCATCGAAAATGAGGGTATCAAGCACCAATCCCCAAGGGACAATATAGTGAACCAAGAAATTGCGGAGGGTCCAGAATTTCTCAGGTTCTGTAATAGGAGCCAAGAGGATGTGATAGATAACTCCAGTGATGAGGATGGCCATGGTTACGCCACCCTTGTAACGCAAAAGTTTTGTGTTAGTCGTCGCATCCCCTTTTTTGAAGTCATAGATGATAAAGAAAATCAAACTAGAAAAGACGAGGATATTGGACAAAACGGTGTAGTAGAGCAACATGCCCCAACCATCATCATGGATTTGAATAGAGACTCCTACCAAACCACAGAGAGCTAGTAAGATACGGTAAAATCGTGAAATAGTCATAAGCTTCCTTTTCCTAATAAATAATCTCTCTTATCATATCACATTTTTCACTAACAATTTATTGAAAATTCTAGTAAAATCAAAGTAAGAAAGACTTTAAGGAGTAATGATGTCCAATTTAATCGATTATCTTGAAAAGGTTAAGGTTTTACCTTTCGACAAAGAGCCTCTTAATATCTTGGATAAGGTTTGCATCAATGAAATTGGCTAACTGACTTATGAAAAATGGCTCTTAGCAAGTGATTTGAAGTAAACCATCAATCTACATGACTATGCTAAAGGGAAGGACTTAAATCCAGACTACAGCTTCATGGTAACTAAGGAACGGGTGGATTTGTCTGAAGCCATGGTGAGGTCGAGACGTTTCGCTGGACTTAATCTAAGTGACTACTGTAGTGTCTTGGACAAGGAAGTGGAAAAGCAGTTTGCAGCTATGATTTTTAGTCTGCCTGAATTGGGCTACCAACAGATTGTTTTTCGTGGGACAGATGATAGCGTTATTGGCTGGAAGGAGAGTTTTCAGCTGACCTACAGTCGGGAAATTCCTGACCATCCGCTCAGCCATGGCCTTTCTGGAGGGGCACTTACCAAACCTCAGTGTGGTCATATCGCTATTTCTGGACACTTCAAGGGTGGCAATCTTGCCCTCTATTCGGCTGTCCAGAGTTCACCTGTCCTGCGTGAGCAAATAGCAGAGCTCTTGCTTCTGGATTCTCGAGGTTTGATGAAATGACTCTTAGAGAAGCCTTCTTACCAAGAATTAAAAGCTAAGATGACGGTTGTCAGACCTCAAGAATCCGTTGTGGAGTCTTGCTCTACTGGGACAAGGCCGCAAAGCTTGTAGCATCAGATGGCATTGGCATTGCTCAACACAATGTCTTACTTTGGCAGGTTGACTTGGAAATCTGGGAACAAGAAATAAAGTCTTCCCAAGCTAGAACTTCCTGATTATATCAAAAAAATGAGTGAATTAACTAACAGTGATTAGGGACGACTGAACTATAGAAATGGAGGCTATCATGCCAAAAAACGTACTTATTACAGGAGCAACATCAGGAATTGGTGAAGCAACGGCGTATGCCTTTGCCAAAGAGGGTGAAAATGTCATCCTAACAGGTCGCCGTGTGGAGCGCTTAGAAGCCTTGAAAGAAGAGCTCCAAGCCGCCTATCCAGGCCAAAAAGTTTGGACCTTTGCCTTGGATGTCACAGATATGGAGATGGTCAAGGATGTTTGCCAAGCCATTCTCAAAAGTGTGGGTCAAGTCCATGTTTTAGTCAATAATGCAGGCCTGGCACTAGGTCTAACAGCTTACCAAGACTACGAAGAGTGGGACATGTTGACCATGCTCGATACCAATGTCAAGGGCTTGATGATGGTGACACGTCAGATTTTGCCGAGTATGGTAGCTGCCAATGAGGGTCACATCATCAATATGGGCTCTACAGCAGGCATCTATGCTTATGCAGGCGCCGCTGTTTATTCAGCAACCAAGGCCGCTGTCAAAACTTTCAGTGATGGGCTACGTATCGATACTATTGCCACAGACATCAAGGTGACAACCATTCAGCCCGGTATCGTTGAGACCGACTTTTCACAAGTTCGCTTTCACGGTGACAAGGACAAGGCAGCCAAGGTCTATCAAGGTTTGGAAGCCCTCCATGCCCAAGATATTGCGGATGCTGTCCTCTATGTCACCAAGCAACCACGACGCGTTCAGATTTCAGACATGACCATCATGGCTAACCAACAAGCCACAGGGTTTACGATTCATAGGGGGGAGTAAATAGAAGATAACAACATGGCACCAAGCTGTGTTGTTTGTTTGAATTTTCCCAAAACTATGAAAGAAACCGTGAAAATGCTATAATGTAAGGGATTACGACAATGTTGAAAGGATAAGTCATGCTAGCAGTTAGTCCAGAACTTGAGATAGAACGTCAATTAATCGAGCAGTTAACCTCTGGTGAGAGCCAGTGGACCTATCGCCCAGACTTAAAAAATGAAGGTCAATTATGGGATAACTTTTTTGACAAGTTAGCGCAAAATAACGTTGCCCTCCTTGCTGACCATCCCTTGACTGAGCAGGAGAAGCGCCAAATCAAGAACCAGCTTAACTTCATTAACTATTATGAAGCTGCTAAGTGGTTGGCTGGTGAAAATGGTATTGCCAAAGTCGAGGTACAGCGTGAAGATGCTAGCCTTGGAACTATCCGCCTTTCTGTCATCTGGCGTGACAATATCGCTGCTGGAAAATCCAGTTACGAAGTGGTCAATCAAGTTGAACGTGACAAGGCCTATCCTCAAGATCAGGATCGTCGTTTAGATACAACCCTGATGATCAATGGCCTTCCTCTTATCCATATCGAGCTCAAGAGTCCTCGTGTGGCCTTTTTGGATGCCTTTCATCAAATCAAAAAGTATGACCGTGAAGGCAAGTTCCGGGGCATTTATTCGGCCCTTCAGATGTTTGTTGTGACGAATAAAGTAGACACACGCTATATCGCAGCTGCACGAGAAGATAAGCTCAATAAACAATTCTTGACATCTTGGGTGGATAAAGATAATAAACCCATGACCAGTCTCATGGACTTTGCCCACGAAGTCCTGTCTATTCCACGTGCCCATCAGATGGTGATGCAGTACTCCGTTATTGATGATAGTAAGAAAGCCCTCATCCTCTTACGTCCTTATCAAATCCATGCCATAGAGTCTGTTCAGGATGCCTCTCGCCGTCAAGAATCAGGCTATATCTGGCATACCACGGGTTCTGGTAAGACCCTGACCTCCTACAAGGTGGCTCGCAACCTCTTGCAGATCCCAGCTATCCAAAAGACCATCTTTGTCGTCGACCGTAGGGACCTTGACCAGCAGACGACCTCGTCCTTTCTCTCTTATGCGGCTAATGATGTCATTGACATCGACGAAACGGACAATACTCATGACTTGGTCAAGCGTTTGGCAGGAAATGATAAGCGTGTGATTGTGACGACTATCCAGAAAATCACAACCATGATGCGCAAGTTCCAAGAAGGTAAATACCAAAAGGATTCGGAAAAAATCAAGGACCTCCATGTAGCTTTCGTTGTGGATGAGTGTCACCGCGCGGTTACGCCTCAGACCCAAAAAGAAATCAAAGGCTTTTTCCACAATTCGCTCTGGTATGGCTTTACAGGTACACCGATTTTCAAGGAAAATAAACGCAAGCAATTAGGTGATTTGGCACAAACGACCCACCAACAATATGGCGAACGCCTTCATGAGTATACGGTCAAAGAAGCCATCCATGACGGGGCAGTCCTGGGATTCAAGGTAGATTATCGGAATACCATTATTTCGCCGATTCCTGAAAAAGATCTTCCTGACTCTGTCTATGAAGATAAAGAACACATGCTGGAAGTACTGGATGCTATCCTAAACAAAAGTTATCAACAGTTGGGTTTCCCAAATGGTGTGGGTAAGACCTACGAGGCTATCTTAACCGTTAAGTCCATTCCGCAAGCTCAAGCTTATTACAATCTGCTCAAGAGTATCAAGGCAGGACACGAACGTGTCAAGGTGTCAGAGCGAGTTAAGCGCGTGCTACCCGACTTTCCAAAGGTGACGGTCACCTACTCTGTGTCGGAAAATGAAGAAGAGTCTATCGCCTACCAAGACCACATGAAACAGGTCATGGACGACTACAATCAGGAGTTCGGTACCCATTTTAATATGGCTGATTTGCGTGGTTTTAACACGGATATCAATAATCGGTTAGCCAGAAAATTAGATAAATACATTCCTCGCAATGAGCAGTTGGATTTGGTTATCGTCGTTGACCGTCTTTTGACCGGTTTTGATGCCCCATGTCTATCCACTCTCTTTATCGATCGTAAGCCTATGCGTCCACAGGATTTGATTCAAGCTTTTAGTCGCACTAACCGCATCTTTGACAGTAAAAAGCGTTATGGCCATATCATCACCTTCCAAAGACCAGAGGCCTTTAAAGAGGCTGTGGATAATGCCCTTAAGCTCTACTCAAACGGTGGTGAAAATGATGTCATTGCCCCAGATTGGAAAGAAGAAAAAGCCAACTTCATCCAAGCCTGGATAGACTTTCAAGTAAAAGTGGAAGATGTGGAGAACTATGTCATCACGATTGAGCAGGCCACTAGCCCACAACTTCGTCGCATTGCCAAGGCTTACCAAACCTTTGACAAGTATCTGGCATCTATCCGTGTCTATAGTGAATGTGATGAAGCGGCTATCTATGCGGAGACAGGACTATCAGATGAAAAGCTCGAAACCTATCTAGGAATCTATCAAAATATCCTATCAGAGCTCAAAAGTCGAGCCGAAGACGATGGTGATGATAATCTCTTTGATATCCACTACGAACTGGAATCCGTCCAAGTCGACGAAATTAACTATGCTTACATCCTGACCCTGATTCAAAGTATGATTCAGCAGGAAGAGGATAGTCCACAAGCACTCAGTGCCAAGGATATCGAAACTGTAGACAACTATATTCAGAGCCTGGAGAGGACCAATCCTAAACTAGCTGAAATCATCCGAAACCTGTGGAAAGAAGTCCAAGCCAATCCTAAAGATTACCAAGGACAATCTATCACTGGCGTCTTGGACACTATGATTGAAGCCGTTATCGACGACCATCTCAAACGCTTTGCCAGAGAATGGTATGTCGGACTCGATGAACTTCGTTACTATGTCCAACACTATCGTAAGGGTGCCAAGAAGCAATCTGGAGAAAGCCAGCTCACCAAGAGCCAACGCTACAAAGACTACAAAGCAGAAACAGCTGATGCCCTCAACCCGCTCAGCTACAAAAAACACATCAAAAAAGCCTACACCAAACTCATTGAAGAGGTTATTGAACCATTGAGAGTGGGGAGGTAGAGGGAATGGAAATATCTCAACTAGACAGAATTTCATATTCAATTTTGTTGCAAGAGACTTTAGAATTAAGACAAGTTTTACAGTCAATTGTAAATTCTCAAGATACTATTGATAATTATGACATCTTTATTCCCTTTCTACCTATTATGTCTTCTGTGTGTCTCGGTTGGTGTGATTTATTTACGAAAGAAGGTATAAAAATAGAAATTCCTGATATAGAAGGTTATAGTTGTGTAAGGTTGCTAAAAAATTGTAGAATTGGTTTGAAGTTATATTGTGACCAGAGAATTGGCAAAGCAACTAAACAACTTAAGAAGAATTCTGAAGAAACATATCGGTTATTAAAAACTGATTATAATATCTTTCAAAGATTAGTCGTTTCTATGTTAGGGCAATGTGACTTTGGCGTTTTTACAATTAACGAATTACCTTATGGGAATACGAGTCAACTTTTTCTTTATATCTCAGACGTAATTAATTTTGAAAGGTATAAATCCCTTGGAGTATGGGAAACAGAAGCGCGAAAAGTTGTTTTTGAATTTTCTAAATTACTTTCCCAATTTATAAATACAATTATAGACTCATTTGCTAAATCGAATATGATTGATAAGGACTCCCAAATTGAATTGGTGAGATTCAATTTTTCTTATAATGATTACTTTCTAATTGATGAAAAACGTAGAAATATACTAAAAGGTGATTTACCTATAGAAATTCAATTACAATTATTTAATATTCTTTGCCAGAATAATTTTATTATCAATGTTTTGCCACTAGTGTTCCAAAGTGGCGGTTTATTATACCATAGATCAAGACTACAAACATATTTAGTAAGTGTTAACACTATTAAAAAAATTATTAACAAGTTTCCAAATGAGAAGTATCAAAAGCAGCTGAAGGAAATTGTAGAGGTTAAAGAAATTTATTTTGACAAAGATAGTGTCTTAAGGAATAATATCTTTCATTATAAGATTGAAGGAGTAGATGATTCCATCTTTTCAATTCCAGAAAAATATTTTTATGAGTTTATTGAATTTAATAGTAGGGTTGAATTCAATGATTTTATGCAAGTAATAAGTGAAGAAATTATAAAAATTAATAAAGTTATTTATAAAATGGTTGAATTTTGTTAAAAATTTTCAGTTATAATGATTCGAAATAGAAGGAAATAATTATGGAAGAAAAAATTCACATATACTCTGATGAATCAAATCATGATAAGAGTATTACTAACAAAGAAAACAATATAAATATTGATAACGAAGGTTTGTCTAGAGAATATGTTAGATCCTTTCTAATGATTAAGACATCTTGTTTAGATGATGCAGAGAATAAATTAAATAATTTAGAAAAAAGATATTTTTCTTGTCAAGAAGATGAACCCAAAGGCAAGGTAATTTTCCAACTTACTAAAAAAAATGGATTAAAGAATTTATCTGGGGACGCTACAAAATTTCTTTTAGATTTACTTGATTTTATTGAAGAATTTGAAATCCATATTTTTCTTGTAGTTTTTAATAAATTTGAATATATCATAAATGATAGTATTGAGGTTGATATAGATCGTTTTTCGAAAAAATATAAACCGATTGATGATGATAGAGAAATTAGGTATTCTTTTTCGAAATATTTCGAAAATCATTACAATGAAAAATTACGTAAAGTTTTGTTTAGTAGAAAAGATTCTCAAAAAGATTATAAAATAAAAAAAGCAATCTACGAGATGAATTGTTCTTTGAAACAACATGAACTAAAAAGGAATGAATGGTTAGTAGGAAAAAATTTATACTCTCTTGTCGATAATAGTATTGTTAAATTTAATACAAAAGCTACATATAAGTGGGATTATACATTTGAAAGTAATGCTATTATCGATATAGTTGAGGAAGTTTATAAAAATAAAAAAATAATTTCTTTTGATAAAGGAACTAAAGTGAGTACTGTCTTCAAAGAACTCTTAGTTTCAAAAAATATTACAAGTATTGAAGTTACTGAGGATTTGGATTCTAAAGAGGATATATTTATTAGACTATCTGACTACTTTGCGACATTTTTTGGAAAATTATCCAGATCATATTCAAATTCATTTAAGTTAAAAGATTTCGAAACAGGCAAAAAAAATTATAGTACAGTTGAATCCATTCCTCAAAGCTGGTTTGAAGTAGATGAAACACAATTTTATCTAGCAAAAAGAATAGGAGAATTAATTAATAAAGGTTCAGTAATTTTGTTGCACGGTATTTTAGCAGATACTCCAATTGGTTTAAAAAATTATTTTCAGTTTATCTCTGATTTTAAAGAGTTTAGTGATTATCAAGCAGTAGATAATGTGAAATTGAGTCAATTGAATAATCAGAGATTATCAGAAACATGGAATACTAGTTATTCAAAACAAGGAATATTTTTTTCACCATATGATGCAACATATGGAGCTTTAAGCGAAAATTTTGGAAAGTCTTAGTAGATTAACCAATTATAGTATTGAAATATTAAAATGAGACAATTAAAAATAAGATTTAAAAAATATAATGATGTTTGGGATAATGTTAAGTTAACAGAAATAGCACCCATTGTAATGGGGCAATCACCCGATAGTAAAAACTATACTGATAATCCAAATGATTATATATTAGTACAAGGTAATGCAGATATGCAGAATGGTAGGGTTGTCCCAAGAGTCTGGACAACACAGATTACAAAGTTAGCCGAAAAAGGTGATCTAATTTTAAGTGTTCGAGCACCCGTTGGAGATATAGGTAAGACAGACTACAATGTTGTTTTAGGTCGTGGAGTAGCAGGAATAAAAGGAAATGAGTTTTTGTTTCAACTATTAACAAAAATGAAACAATATCACTATTGGGCAAGATTCTCTACGGGATCAACTTTTGAAAGTATTAATTCAAATGACATAAAATCAGCTGAAATTTATTTGCCTAGTCCGGCAGAACAACAAGCCATAGGCTCCCTTTTCCGCACCCTTGACGACCTTCTGTCTAGCTACAAGAATAATCTCGCCAACTACCAATCTCTCAAGGCGACCATGCTTTCCAAGATGTTTCCCAAAGCTGGACAGACCGTTCCTGAAATTCGTTTGGATGGATTTGAAGGTGAGTGGGAGCTTCTTGAAGTTAATGATTTAGCTGATGACTTTCAAAGTGGTGGCACTCCAAAAACAAATGTTCAGGAATATTGGGATGGGGATATTCCTTGGATTCAATCATCTGACTTAGAGGCAAATTGTCTATTTGAAATTAAAGTTCAAAAAAGTATTTCTGAGAAAGGTTTAAAAAATTCATCAGCTAAAATAATACCAAAGGATTCAATTGCGGTTGTTACGAGAGTTGGAGTTGGAAAGTTAGTAGTGATGCGCCATGAATACGCAACAAGTCAGGATTTTTTATCACTCTCAAATCTTAAATCAAATATAGAATTCACAGCATATTTACTTTATAGATTACTTCAAAAGGAGATTACTCAACTTCAAGGTACATCAATAAAGGGTATTACTAAAGTGGAATTACTATCGAAAAAAGTACTTATCCCTTCTCTTCCTGAACAACAAGCCATCGGTGCATATTTCTCAAACCTTGACCAGCTTATCACTTCTTATCAGGAGAAAATTTCTCAGCTAGAAACTCTGAAAAAGAAACTCTTGCAAGATATGTTCATCTAAGGAGAAAGTGAAATATGGGGCATGAATTCATTAAGTTAGAGCACATTGATACTTCAGTTGCGGCGAAAAATTTTGCTGAATTACTTTATGATAATAAAACATATTTTTTAAATGGTAGTTGGGGATCTGGTAAGTCGGAATTTTTAAAAGAAGTGAAGAGAGGTTCCCAAAATAAACTTATTACCATTGATTTTTGGAGGTTATCTGATACTCGTTCAACTATCGAGATTGCATTTTCAAAATTACATCCTCTTTTATATTGGACTATAAGACTGGGTATTATCGTGCTAGTGGCTGTATCTATACTGATGACTAATGTTGTTGATATTGGGTTGAGTAATTATTTTGGTGACTCAAAACCTTTGATTCTGAAACTAGGAGAAGTAGTAGTGTTAATAGTTGCTGTATGGCAAGTTTTTAAGAAAAAATCGGATGAATTTTATTGTTTCTTATTAAGTAATTTACCAAAATTTTCGAAAGTCCTGATTATTGATGACTTTGATAGAATGTCTGAAAAGCAACAAGAAGAAAGTTATAAACTTTTCAGTTTGATAAATGGAAAGTTGCCTATAGTTTTTGTTGGTGATATTACAAAGGTTCATAAAAGTGATGATAATTATTTATCAAAAATAATTGATAGACAAGTTGAACTGCCATTTGATTTGCATCCATCTAAAATATGGAATAACTATTTTAGTGTTCTAGAAGATAAATTTAATATAGTGCTTTCTAATGATTTTAAAGAAAGGATAAGTTCTGATCAGAAGAATTTACGAGATAGGGAACACTTTAATGATTATGTCAATCAAGAGTTCTTTACAAGAGGAAAGTTGGACCATGTTCAGGTTGAACAGCAATTACTTGTGATTTATGCTTATCTATTTTATCCAGATTTATATATGAATCTGCTTAAAGATGAAGCAATTAGGGTGGAAGAATCAGAAGAGTCAGGGATTCTGGATATAATAAGAATAGGTCATACAATAAAAGAACAATTATCTAAAATTCAGAGTTCAGATAATTCAGATTATCCATCAAGTTTCAAAAAGAATAAGTCAGAATATTTATTATATGAGCAAACAAGTAACCGAACAAAAATTGAGTTAGATCTACTGTTTACTAGTAACTCAGAGAAATTAATATCAGAGATTATTGAGTCAAATCAATCATCTGATTTTTACCAATACTTATCTAGTCAATTCCGAGTATTTTCTAAAAAAATGAAAAAACAACTTTTGATTATGGTAATAAAAGAATCAATGAAATTTAAGAATAGTCCTTCAATGAATTTTATTGTTCAAGAAAGTTTGAATGAGGTTATACCTTCATATGAAAGGGATTCACCTCTGACTGAAGATATTATTATTAGGATTATAAATATGTGGGAGTCTATCCTTAGGAATGAGAATCTGGACCAGTCTGAGATCATATATTTTCTAAATAAACACGATTTACTTAATTTTCATGAACTAGGTTTATATTACTCTGATTTAAGAATAGATACTGAGACTTTTTCAAACTTACGTAGAAAGGACTTTTTTCTGTTAACCTATTTAAGTAGTAAGAAATTGTTTGAAAAGTTTGAGCTTTGGGATAATACTATTTGGGAGGCTATAAAATTATTTGATGACAGGGAGTTCTTATCTTTTTGGATTTTTCAATTTATTATTACGAATGAACTAGACTCTAAAGGATTTATTATTACGAATGAACTAGACTCTAAAGGATTTGATATTATTCCTGAGGACAAGAGGTATACTATTTGGACTGGTAGATATTTATTTGAATCCCCTCATAAGCATACTGATTATAAGGAGTCTGTCATTTCTAAAATTAAACCGAGACTTGAAAAGATGGAGAAGGAAGGTTTTATATTTACTGAGAGGGAAGACACGAGATTTAAGGTCGAGACTTAAGATTTAATGCCGAGTATTTTAAAAGGAGACAAACATGGTATCAGTAACACAACGTATCAAACAGATTAAACAGCCTCGTGGTGGTTATCTTCCTGTCAATACTTTTACTGTGACGACGCTTGATGATGGTCAGGGTCTTAATCCTGAGGAGTCTATTGCGGCTAGTTTGGTTGGGACTGCTGTGGACTATCTTAGTCGTTTCATGGATGGGACAGCTGTTGAGAAGGCTTTTGAGATTTCCTTGCTTGGTGCTCGTGCCATGAGGATGGAGGCTAAGGCTTTTGGTCTTCTGGATGATATTAAGGGGCTGGACGATTTGTCGATTATTAAGGCTTGTCAGTTGGCAGGTTTTGATAGTGCCTTTCGTGCTGGTCCTCTGTCTTATCGTCCAGTGGAGAGTATTGTTCCAGATCAGGCTACCATTACTAATATTCATATCATGGTTGAGCGTAGTTTGAGCTTTTTCAAGGCCTTTAGTCCTGTGACTGCGGATGGTTTTACAATGGAAGGGGCTTATACGGCTACCATTACGACTGGTGATGGGGATTTCCTGACTAAAGATACCCTTTGGGACTTTAAAGTCACCACCAGCAAGTCTAATAAAGACCATACCTTGCAGCTACTGATTTACTATCTCATGGGTAGGCGTTCGATTCATCCAGAGTTACAAACCATTGAAAAACTAGGCATTTTCAACCCACGTCAAAACACTATTTACCAACTTCCTATTTCTGAGATTTCAGATGAGGTCATCAAGGAAGTGGAAACAGTCGTAATCGGCTATTAGAAATAATAGGATAACATTCAAAAATACAAGGAAAGAAATATTATGTCAGAAACAACACAAACTTCCCAGTCGCTTTATCAAGCACTCTGGAACTCAGCGGATGTGCTCCGCTCTAAGATGGATGCCAACGACTACAAGTCATATCTCTTGGGTATGGTCTTTTACAAGTATTTGTCGGATAAGATGCTCTTTTTCGTGGCAGAGACCATGGAGGAAGAGACGGAAAGCTTGGATGAGGCACTGGCAGTCTATCGTAAATACTACGAGGATGAGGAGACTCACGAGGACCTCTTGTCAGTCATCACTGATGAGATGAGCTATGCCATTCATCCTGACTTGACCTTTACGGCTTTAGTGGAGAGAGTGAACGATGGAAGCTTTCAGTTAGAGGACTTGGCTCAGGGCTTCCGTGATATTGAGCAGAGCGACGAGCTTTATGAAAACCTTTTTGAAGACATCGACCTCTACTCTAAGAAACTTGGGGCGACTCCTCAAAAGCAAAACCAGACGGTTGCGGCTGTTATGAAAGAGTTGGCTGTCCTAGATGTGGCTGGTCATGCTGGTGATATGCTTGGTGATGCTTACGAGTACTTGATTGGTCAGTTTGCGACGGATTCGGGTAAAAAAGCTGGTGAGTTCTATACACCGCAACCTGTTGCCAAGCTTATGACGCAGATTGCATTTTTAGGACGTGAGGACAAGCAAGGCTTTACCCTTTATGATGCGACTATGGGGTCAGGATCGCTCTTGCTTAACGCCAAACGCTATTCACGTCAACCACAGACAGTCGTTTATTTTGGTCAAGAGTTGAATACCTCAACTTATAACCTGGCACGTATGAACATGATTCTGCATGGTGTGCCGATTGAAAATCAGTTTTTACACAACGCTGATACCTTGGATGAGGATTGGCCAACCCAAGAGCCAACTAACTTTGACGGTGTTCTCATGAACCCACCTTATTCAGCCAAGTGGTCTGCAAGCTCAGGTTTCATGGATGACCCTCGTTTCTCACCATTTGGGAAATTGGCACCTAAGTCTAAGGCTGATTTTGCCTTCCTCTTGCATGGTTACTATCACTTGAAGCAAGACAATGGTGTTATGGCCATTGTCCTACCTCATGGGGTGCTCTTCCGTGGTAATGCTGAAGGGACTATTCGTAAGGCTTTGTTGGAAGAAGGTGCCATTGATACGGTTATCGGTCTGCCTGCTAATATTTTCTTTAACACCAGTATTCCGACGACGGTTATCATTCTCAAAAAGAACCGCACCAATCGTGATGTTTACTTTATCGATGCCTCTAAGGAGTTTGATAAGGGGAAAAATCAGAACATCATGACGGATGCTCATATTGAAAAGATTCTCAATGCCTATAAGAGCCGTGAGGATATGGACAAGTTTGCCCATCTGGCTAGCTTTGAAGAGATTGTGGGAAATGACTACAACCTTAATATCCCTCGCTATGTGGATACCTTTGAGGAAGAGGAAGTGGAGCCCTTGACTGAGATTGTGGCTAAGATTAATCAGACCAATGCGACGATTGAAAGTCAGACAGCCTCGCTTCTCGACATGCTTGGACAGCTTCATGGAACCACACCAGAAGCAGATGAAGAACTCAAGGCCTTTGTAGAAGCATTTAAAGGGTAATTCCATATTTCATTTACTTTTTCCAAATAGATAGGAGTAGAGGGGCCAACCCTCTATTTTTCTTAAGGAGAGGTCTATGGAAAAAAACACAAGCACGTCTCACCGACCTTGGATATCATGGCTAAGAAGATTTTCAGTCTTCCTGAGGTGACGGTGGCATTTATTTGAGATATTTTGGATTTGGATGTTGTGGATGCCCAGATTTTGGAGGGGACACAGCTTCATAAAAAGGACTTTGACGAGGATGAGCTCTTTTCAGCCTCGGTGGATGTTCGAGCTAAGTTGAATGATGGAATTGAGGTTATTATTGAGATTCAGGTGCGTAAGTAACCTTATTTTTTCAATCGTTTTCATTATTATTTGGCCAACCAGATGGTGGAAAATGTGCAACAATTACGCCAATAAGGGCAGACACGCAAGATGTACGAGCAGATGGAGCCAGTTTATGGCATAGCTATCTTGGAGAAGACCTTATTACCGGATGAGGAGTCCCCGATTTTTAATATACCTAATTTCATTATTTTTTATTTTTAATCGTATATTTTGATTTGGTCCTGTATAATTAAAGTCATAAAAATATTATGGTGTTAAGATGATGAAAGAAAAAATAAATAGTAGGATTCGTTTAATTGCTCTTGTTGTTTTAGTATTTACTTTAGGTTTTGGAGTTTCTGTAGATGCTAGCAAACAATCATTGGCTGTGCCCCCTCAAGTCGCTCAAGCGGATGAGATTAAGGGTATATTAGCTTTTAATGGTCAAAAGCAGTTTGTCATGGAGGAAAAGGACCAGCTAGGACGTGCCCACAGTGCTCATATACAGTTACAAGATAAGGACGAGCCGAAGAATAAACGTCCTGGTAAAATAAAATATGATCCTGTAGGATGGCATAACTATAAGTTTTATTATGGTGATGGTAAATCAAAATCTTGGCTAATGAATCGAGGACATTTGATTGGCTATCAATTTTCTGGTGTCAATGACGAGGGTAAGAATTTAGTACCTATGACTGCCTGGTTAAACACTGGAAATTATAAAGGAACCGACGAGGGTAATCAGTCAGGTATGCTTTATTACGAGAATCGCTTGGATAACTGGCTGGCACTCCACCCTAACTATTGGTTAGATTATAAGGTAACAGCTATCTACAGTGGAGACGAGTTGTTGCCTCGTCAAGTGGAACTTCAGTATGTTGGTATCGATAGTTCTGGAAATCTTTTGGAAATTAAACTTGGTGGAGATAAGGAGACTCTTGATAGTCAGGGAGTTACACATGTTGTCTTGGATAACCAATCACCAAATGCAGAAATCAATTATGCGGATGGAACAGCGACAAATACGGTTACTAAATTTACTGAGGCACCATCTGAGCCTAGTCCTGAGAGATCACCAGTGGCTGAACAACCGAGTCCTGAGCCAGAGCCTGTGCAACCTACACAAGAAGAAAGTAGAACAGTTTATGTGGCGCGTCATGGAGCAGCAGATGTTTATTGGTATGACATCAATAGGATGCCTAGCAATACCAATAAGGCTAATGTCGTCACTATGACAGAAGCAGATGCCATAGCCCAAGGTAAACGACATACGACTAAAGAGTAATAAAAAAGCTAGACATCTTGTCCAGTTTTTTGTAAAACGACTTACATTTTACCACTTTTATCTGAAAATTTGATATACTGAGACTAGTAAAGATACTTGTAAGAGAAGTCGTACCGACTTTCTTTAGGTATAAGAAAGGAATAAAAAATATGATTTGGATTATTATTGCCATTATTGTTGTTCTCGTGATTTTTGTTATTGCAAGTTATAACGGCTTGGTTAATAGCCGCATGCAAACCAAGGAGGCGTGGAGTCAAATTGATGTTCAATTGAAACGTCGTAATGACCTTCTTCCTAACTTGATTGAAACTGTTAAAGGGTATGCAAAATACGAAGGTTCAACGCTTGAAAAAGTAACAGAACTTCGTAATCAAGTAGCAGCTGCAACTTCACCTGCAGAAGCGATGCGTGCTAGTGATGAGTTGACACGCCAGGTTTCTGGAATCTTTGCGGTTGCTGAAAATTACCCTGACCTTAAGGCCAGTGCAAACTTCAGCCAGCTTCAAGAAGAGTTGACGAACACTGAAAACAAAATTGCCTATTCACGCCAACTTTATAACAGTGTAACAAGTAACTACAATGTGAAATTGGAAACATTTCCAAGCAATGTTATTGCCAAGATGTTTAGCTTTAAGGCTGCTGAATTCCTTGAAACACCAGAAGAAGAAAAAGTTGTTCCTAAGGTTGATTTCAGTGGACTAGGTAACTAATATGTTATTTGATCAGATTGCTCGAAATAAGAGAAAGACTTGGCTTTTGCTCCTGGTCTTTTTCCTCTTGTTGGGCCTCGTTGGTTACGGTGTCGGCTATCTTTGGTTAGGTTCAGGCTTCGGTGGTCTGATTCTTGCTCTAGTTATCGGTTTTATCTATGCCGTTACCATGATTTTCCAATCAACTAATGTCGTTATGGCTATGAACGGTGCACGAGAGGTTGATGAACAAACCGCTCCGAACCTTTATCATGTTGTTGAGGATATGGCTATGGTGGCACAAATACCGATGCCACGTGTCTTTATTGTCGATGATCCTTCAATGAATGCTTTTGCTACGGGGTCTAGCCCTAAAAATGCGGCAGTAGCTGCTACGACAGGTCTTCTTACGGTTATGAATCGTGAGGAACTTGAAGGGGTTATCGGACATGAAGTGAGTCATATTCGTAACTATGACATCCGTATTTCGACCATTGCAGTTGCCTTGGCATCTGCCATCACCATGCTAGCTGGTATGGCCCGTAATATGATGTTCTGGGGTGGAGGCCGTCGTCGTAATGATGATGATGATCGTAATGGAAGTAGTGGCTTGGAAATTATTCTTCTCATTATTTCTTTGATTGCCATTATTCTGGCTCCTTTGGCAGCTACCTTGGTTCAGTTGGCTATTTCACGCC
Source organism: Streptococcus sp. (assembly GCA_003521145.1). GTDB lineage: Bacteria > Bacillota > Bacilli > Lactobacillales > Streptococcaceae > Streptococcus. The sequence continues at coordinate 25,783 of DOTL01000001.1, forward strand.
AGCGTGAATTTTTAGCTGATGCTTCTAGCGTCGAATTGACACGTAACCCACAAGGTATGATTAACGCTCTGCTCAAACTTGATAATAGTGCGCCAATGCAACATCACGTGGATGATGCTAGCGCAGCCCTCTTTATCAATGACCCTAAAAAAGAATCTGGTTTGCAGAAGCTCTTTTATACCCACCCACCAATTTCAGAACGGGTGGAACGCTTGAAACAAATGTAATTCAGGGAAGGCTAATCATGTGATTGGCCTTTTTCTTTTAGCAGTTATTTTCTTTTTTAATTAAATAAATAAGTATCATACCTAGTCAATTCAACTTATTTCTGGCATAATAGATGTATGAAACTAACGATTCAACGAATGGCTCAGATAGCCATTCTGTCAGCACTGGCAGTAGGATTGCGGTCAGCATTTATAGGATTGCCAAATATTCAGCCTATTACAGCTATGTTTTTTGTGGCTGTTCTTTATTTGGGTTTGGTTGATGGTCTATTAATCATGGCTTTAACCATGTCTATCTCGGGATTTATCTTCGGTTTTGGTCCCTGGGTCTTTAATCAGATTCTGGCCTTCGGCGTCTTGATGGCTCTTTGGAGTTTGATTGCACCTAGGTTATCACTTATTTGGCAGATTGCTTTGGTAACTCTTTTGTCCTTTCTCTATGGAGTTCTCATGGATTACAGTTATGGCCTTCTATTTAAGAGTGAGATTACCTTTGTTATTTCTGGTCTTCTTTACGATACCTATCATGCAGTATCGACGCTTCTATTTTATCCATTCATCCAGTCTATTTTTAGAAGGTTTTTGAAATGAAAAAATTAGCGACATATATCTTTCTTGTTTTATCACTTGTTACTTTAGCAGCCTGTGGAAAAAATGAGGCAGCTAAACTTACTAGCAGCACAAATAATCATCAGTCTAAGGTTCAAGGTCAAGTAACTTTGATTTTGAAAACAGAAAAGGAAAGTAAGAAAAAATCAGTAGAAATCCAAAAAGGCGATACAGTACTTGATGTCTTGGAAGAGGTATATCCCGTTCAAGAAAACGATGGCTTCATCACTGAGATTGATGGGATTTCTCAAGATAAAGATAAGGGCATCTATTGGATGTTTGATGTCAATGGTAAACTTGGTGAAAAAGCAGCCACCCAACTTAAGGTTGAAGATGGCGATGAAATCAAATTCTATCAAGAAAAGTATAATTAAGATTCTGAACTCTGTTTCAGAGTCTGTTTTTTATAAGGTTCGGAAATAGCATTGAAAATTTGTTTGAAGAAGTTGGAAAATTGCAAAATAACGGACAATTTAAAGGAAAATAGTTTACTTTTGTTTTAAAAGTGATATGATAAAAGGGTACTACATAAAGTAAGGAGACTACGGTTTGGCTTTTAACAAATTGGAAAGCAGTAACAACCAGGAAATCATCTCTGAAGAAGTTGGTATCTTGAAAGAATTATTGGATGATGCAACACGAGGTATGGCTGGAGAGCAAGGTCTCACAACAATCCGACATTTGGTTGAACTTTATGATGAAGGTGACTATGTGGCCCTTACACAAGCCATTTCAGAAATGACAAATGACGATATGGTCGTTGCATCACGTTATTTCTCTTTGTTACCTCTTTTGATTAATATCTCTGAAGACGTGGATTTGGCTTATGAAGTCAACCACAAGAACAATATTGATGAATCTTATCTAGGTAAGTTGTCTGAAACCTTTGATGTTGTCGCTGAAAGTGAAAATGCACGTGACATTCTTGAACATGTCAATGTTGTGCCAGTATTGACAGCCCACCCGACTCAGGTTCAACGTAAAACCATGCTTGAATTGACTAACCATATTCACGAACTTCTCCGTAAGCATCGTGATGTTAAGACTGGTCTTATCAACAAGGACAAATGGTATGCAGATTTGCGTCGTTATGTAGAAATCATGATGCAAACAGACATCATTCGTGAGAAAAAACTTAAGGTTAAAAACGAAATCACTAACGTTATGGAGTATTACAACTCCTCATTGATTAAGGCGATTACAAACTTATCACATGAATTCAAACGTTTAGCAGTTGAAAAAGGTATCGAACTTGACAATCCAACACCTATTACTATGGGAATGTGGATTGGTGGTGACCGTGACGGGAACCCATTTGTAACAGCAGAAACTCTTAAACTTTCTGCCACTGTACAAAGTGAAGTTATCCTCAACTACTATATTGAAAAAGTTGATAATCTTTACCGTTCATTCTCTCTCTCATCACGCTTGACTGAGGTTTCAGATATAGTAGCAGGGATGGCGAAACATTCTCCAGATACATCTGTTTATCGTGAAAATGAACCTTATCGTCGTGCTTTCAGTTACATCCAGTCTAAGTTGATTCAGACACTTCTTTTCTTTAAAGAAGGAAACTTTAGCAAGGAAAGAGTTGCCAAACGTCTTTCTGAAAATGTTCGTCTAGGCTCAGCTTCAACGGGTGGAGTAGTAGCTGATTACGGGCAACGACGTCTCAGCCATGGTCTTCAAGCTGTCTCACAACAAACGACTGAATTTTATGAAACAGCTGAGGACTTCCGTGATGATCTTTTGGCAATCAAAAATTCACTTCTTGAACACGACGATGCTGTCTTAATCTCAGGTGATTTCGAAGAGCTTCTCCAAGCTGTAGAAGTCTTTGGTTTTTATCTTGCTACAATCGATATGCGTCAAGATTCAAGTGTTCATGAAACTTGTGTGGCAGAATTGCTTAAATCTGCAAATATTGTTGATAACTATAGTGAATTGACTGAGGTTGAAAAAGTTGCGGTTCTTCTTAAAGAATTGCAAGAAGATCCTCGTACCTTGTCATCAACTAATGTGCCTAAGTCAGAAGTACTTGAAAAAGAATTGGCAATCTTCCGCACTGCTCGTCTTTTGAAAGACTATATCGGTGAAGATGTCATCAAACAACATATCATTTCTCACACTGAGAGTGTTTCTGATATGTTTGAGTTGGCTATCCTTCTTAAAGAAGTTGGCTTGGTTGATACTGAACGTGCACGTGTCCAAATCGTTCCACTTTTTGAAACTATCGAAGACTTGGAAAACTCTAACGATATCATGAAACAATACCTTGGTTATGATATCGTTAAACGTTGGATTAAGAATAGCAATAATTACCAAGAAATCATGTTGGGTTACTCAGACTCTAACAAAGATGGTGGTTACTTGTCTTCGGGTTGGACGCTTTACAAAGCTCAAAACGAATTGACTAAGATTGGTGAAGAACGTGGCATCAAGATTACCTTCTTCCATGGTCGTGGTGGTACTGTTGGTCGTGGTGGTGGTCCATCATACGATGCCATTACGTCTCAACCATTTGGTACTATTAAAGACCGTATCCGTTTGACTGAACAAGGTGAAGTTATTGGTAATAAATATGGTAATAAGGATGCTGCCTACTACAATCTTGAAATGCTTGTTTCAGCTGCCCTTGACCGTATGGTAACATGTCAAATTGCAGATCCAACTGAATTGATTGATTTCCGTGAAATTATGGACGGTATTGTTGATGATTCTAATGATATCTATCGCGATCTTGTCTTTGGAAACGAACATTTCTATGATTATTTCTTTGAAGCAAGCCCTATTAAAGAAGTTTCAAGTTTGAATATTGGTTCTCGTCCAGCAGCTCGTAAGACTATTACTGAGATTTCAGGACTTCGTGCGATTCCTTGGGTATTCTCATGGTCACAAAGCCGTATCATGCTCCCAGGTTGGTATGGTGTGGGTTCTGCCTTTAATCGCTTTATCCAAGCTGAAGAAGGTAACCTCGAGAAACTTCAACATATGTTTGAAACATGGCCATTCTTCCGTTCGCTTTTGTCAAACGTGGATATGGTGCTTTCAAAATCAGATATGAGTATCGCCTTCCACTATGCACAATTGGCAGAGAGTGAAGAAGTACGTAGTGTCTTCAATATTATTTTGGATGAGTGGCAGTTGACTAAGGATGTTATTCTTGCTATTGAAAAACATGATGGTTTCCTTGATGAAAATCCATCACTTAAAGCAAGTTTGGACTTCCGTTTGCCATACTTCAATGTCTTGAACTACATCCAAATTGAGTTGATTAAACGTCTTCGTAACAATGATTTGACCGATGACGAAATTAGCCTTATTCACATTACCATCAATGGTATTGCAACAGGTCTTCGTAACTCTGGTTAATAAAGTAAAGTTCATCACTCTAGTGGTGGGCTTTTTGTTATGGGAAAATTTCTGTTATAATAAGACCATGATTGCTATGGAAACGATTGAAAAGCTGTCCAAAGAAAAGCTCCCAATGATAACTGTCTTGGCTGGTGAGGATTTAGGACAGTATAGTCAAGCTAAAGAAAAATTTTTAAAACAAATTGGTTTTGATCCCAGTGACTTAACCTATTCTTATTTTGAAATGTCTGAAACTGATTATCAAGATGCTGAGCTCGATTTAGAAAGCATGCCTTTTTTTGCAGATGAGAAGGTGGTCATTTTTGATAATTTCGCAGATATGACTACTGCTAAAAAATCGTATCTGGATGATAAAGAATTGAAGCGTCTTGAAAATTATCTTGAGTCTCCTATTGAAACAACACGTCTTGTCTTAATGTCTGCAGGAAAGCTAGATGGAAAGCGTCGTTTAGTCAAACTTCTCAAACGTGATGCCATGGTGCTTGAAGCTAGTCCCTTAAAAGATGCAGAACTTAGAACCTATTTTCAAAGGCAAGCACATCAAGAGGGGCTTACTTTTGATACAGGAGTCTTTGAGGAACTTTTAATTAAGTCAAATTTTAACTTTTCAGATGTTCAAAAAAACTTAGCTTTTCTAAAGGGATATAAAGCGGAAGGGAATATCTCATCACAGGACATTGCTGAGGCCATTCCGAGAAGTTTGCAAGATAACATTTTTGATATGACGCAACTTCTTTTACGAGGACAGATTCAGAGTGTTCGTGAATTAGTGCATGATTTACGGCTTCAGGGTGAGGATGAGATTAAGTTGATTGCTGTGATGTTGGGACAATTTCGTACCTATTTACAGGTCAAACTCTTATCTGCTCAAGGCAAAAGTGAGCAGCAGATTGTTTCAAGTCTGTCAGATTATTTAGGGCGTAAAGTCAATCAATTTCAGGTTCGTTTTGCACTGAGAGATAGCCGTCCCTTATCAGTAGCATTCTTAAAAATGACGATTAAGATTTTAGTAGAGACAGATTACCAGATAAAAACAGGAACTTTAGATAAAGACTACTTGTTTGATTTAGCACTTTTAAAAATCGTATCAAACCGCTAGAGATTTAGAGTTTTCTTTGATTTTGTAAGCAAAATTTTTGAAAGCTCTACCACTTTACGGTAAAATTAAGAAAAAATGAAAAGAGGACCTTTACTATGGCAATTATCCTTCCTGACCTTCCTTACGCTTATGATGCTTTGGAACCATACATTGATGCTGAAACAATGACTCTTCACCACGACAAACACCACGCAACTTATGTAGCAAATGCTAATGCTGCTCTTGAAAAACACCCAGAAATTGGTGAAAATCTCGAAGCACTTTTGGCTGACGTGGAACAAATTCCAGCAGATATCCGTCAAGCGCTTATTAACAATGGTGGTGGACACCTTAACCACGCACTTTTCTGGGAACTCTTGTCTCCTGAAAAACAAGAACCAACTGCAGAAGTAGCAGCTGCTATTAACGAAGCTTTCGGATCATTCGAGGCCTTCCAAGAAGCTTTTACAGCAGCAGCAACAACTCGTTTTGGTTCAGGTTGGGCATGGCTTGTTGTTAACGCTGAGGGTAAGCTTGAAGTTGTTTCAACTGCTAACCAAGACACTCCTATCTCAGACGGTAAAAAACCAATCTTGGCACTTGATGTTTGGGAACACGCTTACTACCTAAACTACCATAACGTACGTCCAAACTACATCAAAGCCTTCTTTGAAATCATTAACTGGAATAAAGTTGCTGAGCTTTTTGCAGCAGCTAAATAAGTTTAAAATTATCCTCACTATTGGGGATAATTTTTTGTAATATGATTGTAAAATCTCCTTGCTTTTTAGTAAATTATAGCTTAAACTATAATTGTTATGGAAAAAAAGAAAAAACATTCAAGCAAGAAGTACAGTGGAGGTCGCCGAAAAACTAAAGATAAAAAGAAAGATTCGGTAAAACAAGACCTTCAACAAGACATCAATAAAGACACTAAAGATACTAAAAAAGATGTCAAAAAAGGCGCCAAGAAAGACACCAAAAAAGCATCGAAAAAAGATGCTAAAAAGACTTCTAAAAAATCAGTAGACAAGAAAGCAACTGAGGAAACAGTAGTACCAGTTGATCACAAGAAAAAAGAAGCAAAAACTGAGACCCTGGCACTTAGAAGTAAACGCTCTATGAAATCTAAATCAAAATCATCTCGTGATGATAAAAAAGCATATCTTATCTTAGCCTTTCTAGGTGTTCTGGTAATACTTTTGTTTGTTGCCATGCTTACTTTAGCAGGACGTGATAAACAAGCTGGTCATACTGGTGGCCTTGAAAATATCTTCGGATCCAGTTCTAAAGTCACTAAAAAAGAAGACAAAGAAAAAGAAGAAAAGGTAACTCCAACTAATAAATCAGCCGAAGCTAAACAAGCGGTCATGGATGCAGATGCAGATACCATGTATAGTAATGGCTTGTATTATGATTATGCTAACATGACATTGAACCAAGTGGTTGAAGCTTTTATGGCTGACCAAGGTATCGAGTCTAGCCAAATTGCCTTTTCATATAAAAATATCAAGACAAATGAGCAATTCTCTATGAATGATACTCAGCCAATGACTGCAGGATCAACTTATAAATTGCCACTAAACATGCTTGTCATGGATCAGGTTAATAAAGGAAAACTTTCTTTAACTGAACGTTTTGATATTACTAATACTGAGTATGAGTATCAAGGCGAACATGATAATTATGTTGCTGCTTTCGGTGGTTCATTGACTATTCCAGAAATGCAAGAGTATTCTCTTGTTTACTCTGAGAATACTCCAGCCTATGCTTTGGCGGAACGCCTTGGTGGTATGGAAAAATTCTATGGTATGCTTGATAAATATGGTAAATCAAAAGGTGAAGTGAAAACTTTCCAAATGCATGGTAATAAGACAACGACGGATTATTACATCCAAGTTTTGGATTACCTTTGGAAACACAAAGATAATTACATGGATATTCTCCACTACATTGGTAAGTCATTCCCTAATGAGTACTACAAGAAATATCTTCCTAATCTGACAATTTATCAAAAACCAGGTTATTTCCGTGAAGCACTTAACGTAGATGCTATCGTTATGGAAGATACACCTTATATGGTTGCAATCTATACACGTTACCTTGGTGGATCAACTGAAAATTCAGATGAAATCAGCCGTTGGGGTCTCCAACAATTAGGAATGCTCTCTTATGTTATTAATGAGTGGCACCGTGTTAATATGAAATAATAAAGAAAGCCGAGTTTATCGGCTTTTTTCTATACAATTGAATAAAAGGTAAGAAGTACAATCCCTAGAAAAAGAAATGGGACAAATGCGATACATTCCTTAAGATTTCTTCGTAGAAGGAAGTAAGCTAGCCCTAATAGACAAGCAATTTCGATAGTTAGAAGTATTTTTGAAAATGGGAAAATAAGTGAGGCGCTTGCTAAGTAGAGAAAATCACCTTCCCCAATATTTAGATGTTTTGTAAAAGAAAGGAAAGCGAGGATTATCCCTATGGCAAATGTGAGGGAATAGTTGCCCATGAATAGGAGTGGGACTGTTCCAACTATCCAGATCAGAAGTGGATAGGATTTCTGTTTCAAATCAAAAATAGATAAACAAAGGCTGAAGTATAGAAAGTAGGTTACTTCAAGACTTAAAAAGTCATAGAAATATAGAAGACATATTGTCCCACAAAATAGTTCCATAAAGAGGTAACGAAAAGGAATAGGAGACTGACATGAACGACATCGAGATCTTAAGAAAAGTTGTGAGAGGATAGGAATCATCTCTGAAAAACGTAACTGATGCTTGCAATGGCTACAGTGGCTACTAGGAAAAATAATCGAGTTCTCAGGAAAACGATCACAAACTAGTCCGATAAATGAGCCTAAAGAGGCTCCTAGAAAAAAATAAATAATACTTAACATACCTAATTATTCGAAAAAGAATGAGAAAAAGCATTTCACTTGCATCTTATTTAGAAATATTCTAAAATAAAGGTGTAAATAATAGTAATTCTAAATAAGGAGAATTAATATGGTAGATTCAATTAAAGAAACAATCAATGAAACAGTTAACCAACAAGCTGAAACACCTTCAAATACAAAAACTAAAGCGGTTTTGAATCAAGCAGTTGCTGATTTGTCTGTAGCAGCTTCAATTGTTCACCAAGTTCATTGGTATATGCGTGGTCCTGGTTTCCTCTATCTTCATCCCAAAATGGATGAATTGATGGATAGTTTGAATGCTCATCTTGATGTTGTTAGTGAACGTTTGATTACTATCGGTGGGGAACCATACTCAACTTTGGTAGAATTTTCATCTAATTCAGGATTGACTGAAACTACTGGTACATTTGATAAACCAATGTCTGATCAAATTCAATTATTGGTTGATACATACAAATATTTGTCAGTATTGTTCCAAGTTGGTTTGGATATCACAGATGAAGAAGGAGATACTCCTTCAAATGATATCTTCACTGCAGCTAAATCTGAAATTGATAAGACAACCTGGATGTTGACTGCTGAGCTTGGACAAACGCCAGGCTTGAGATAAGCATTTTTGAGTTAAGATAATTGTCAAGAGCTCCTCTAAAAGTGTATAATAGACGTAAAGTACTTTTAGAAGAAGGGAGGCAGTGATATGTCTGAGAATCGACGTAGTCTAGGCGTTTATGAAGATGTCCTAAATCAGTTAAAAGCAAAAAGGATTCGGTTGACGGAATCTCGTAAAGCTGTTATTCGTTATTTAATGATGTCTGATCAACACCCAAGTGCAGATGTGATATATTATGACCTCCTCCCTGACAATCCTGGTATGAGCTTGGCGACGGTCTATAACAATCTTAAGGTGTTAGTTGAAGAAGGGATTGTCTCTGAAATTAAGGTTAATAATGATAATACAACCTATTATGATTTTATGGGACATGATCACTTAAATATTGTTTGTGAAAAATGCGGTTACATTACCGACTTAGACCTACCGACTCCGTCTTTCAAGGAAGAGGTAGAATCACAAGTTGGCTTTCGCATTACTCGTGAACAGATGATTTTACATGGGATTTGCCTGAATTGTCAAAAGCCTGAGTCTAAATGACTTAGGTTTTTTTGAAGTATACAATAATCTGTAAAGGTTTTCAAAACTATCTTGTCATGACAGAAGCTTTTTGCTAAAATATTGTTATGAAAACTTTATATGACGTTCAACAGTTGTTGAAACAGTTTGGCATAGTAGTTTACCTAGGGAAAAGGCTCTATGATATCGAAATGATGAAGATTGAATTAGAAGCCCTCTACCAGAATGGTTTGGTGGACAAGGATAGCTACCTTACTGCTGAAATGATTTTACGACGTGAACATCGCATTGAAATGGAGAAAGAAAATGAGTAAAAAACTCTTGGGAATTGACCTTGGTGGAACAACTATTAAATTTGGTATTTTGACTTCAGAAGGTGAAGTGCAAGAAAAATGGGCGATTGAAACAAATACGCTTGAAGATGGTCGTCACATCGTTCCTAACATCGTAGAGTCTTTGAAACACCGTTTGGAATTGTATGGACTTACTGCTGAAGACTTCATTGGAATTGGTATGGGATCTCCAGGTGCAGTTGACCGTAAAAATAAAACAGTAACAGGTGCTTTTAACTTGAACTGGGCAGAAACTCAAGAAGTTGGCTCTGTCATTGAAAAAGAACTAGGTATTCCATTCGCAATTGATAATGATGCTAACGTAGCTGCACTCGGTGAACGTTGGGTTGGTGCTGGTGCTAACAATCCAGATGTTGTCTTTGTAACATTGGGTACAGGTGTTGGTGGCGGTGTTATCGTTGATGGTATTTTATGTCATGGTGTTGCCGGTGCTGGTGGTGAAATTGGCCACATTATCGTTGAGCCTGACACAGGATTTGAATGTACTTGTGGAAACAAAGGATGCTTGGAAACTGTGGCTTCAGCAACAGGTGTCGTACGTTTGGCACGTTATTTGGCGGAAGGCTATGAAGGTAACTCTTCTATTAAAGCTGCTGTAGATAATGGTGAGCAAGTAACAAGTAAAGATATTTTCGTTGCTGCTGCCGAAGGCGACAAATTTGCTGATAGCATTGTTGACAAAGTCTCTAAATACCTCGGACTTGCAATAGCAAATATCTCAAATATTCTTAACCCAGATTCAGTTATAATCGGTGGTGGTGTTTCAGCAGCTGGTGAAATTTTGCGTAGCCGTGTTGAAGGATACTTTAAACGTTATGCATTCCCACAAGTTCGCCGTACAACAAAAGTGAAATTAGCAGAGCTTGGAAATGATGCTGGTATTATTGGAGCTGCTAGTCTTGCATTTCCAAAAGTTGAAATGAAAATTAAAGAGGAAAAAAATGACTAAACTTAGAGAAGATATCCGAAACGTAGCCATCATTGCCCACGTTGACCACGGTAAAACAACACTTGTTGATGAATTGTTGAAACAATCACACACTCTTGACGAGCGTAAAGAGCTTGACGAGCGTGCAATGGACTCAAACGATCTTGAAAAAGAACGTGGAATTACCATCCTTGCCAAAAATACAGCCGTTGCTTATAACGGTACACGTATCAACATCATGGATACACCAGGTCACGCGGACTTTGGTGGAGAAGTTGAACGTATCATGAAAATGGTTGATGGGGTTGTCCTTGTTGTCGATGCCTACGAAGGTACAATGCCTCAAACACGTTTTGTGTTAAAAAAAGCGCTTGAGCAAAACTTGACACCTATCGTTGTTGTTAACAAGATTGATAAACCATCAGCACGTCCTGAAGAAGTTGTTGATGAAGTTCTTGAACTCTTCATTGAGCTTGGTGCCGATGATGATCAGTTGGAATTCCCGGTTGTGTATGCGTCAGCGATTAACGGTACATCATCATTGTCAGATAACCCTGCTGATCAAGAGCACACCATGGCTCCAATCTTTGACACTATTATTGACCACATCCCAGCTCCAGTAGATAACTCAGATGGGCCTCTTCAATTCCAAGTGTCACTTCTCGACTACAATGATTTCGTTGGTCGTATCGGTATTGGACGTATCTTCCGTGGAACTGTAAAAGTCGGTGACCAAGTTACCCTTTCAAAACTTGACGGAACAACAAAGAACTTCCGTGTTACTAAACTTTTCGGTTTCTTTGGTTTGGAACGTCGTGAAATTGAAGAAGCGAAAGCTGGTGATTTGATTGCCATCTCAGGTATGGAAGACATCTTCGTTGGTGAAACAATTACACCAACTGACGCTGTTGAACCATTGCCAGTTCTTCGTATTGACGAACCAACACTTCAAATGACTTTCTTGGCTAATAACTCACCATTTGCAGGTCGTGAAGGTAAACACGTGACATCACGTAAAGTTGAAGAGCGTCTTTTGGCAGAGTTGCAAACAGACGTTTCTCTTCGTGTTGATCCAACTGATTCTCCAGATAAATGGACTGTCTCAGGTCGTGGTGAATTGCACTTGTCTATCCTTATCGAAACAATGCGTCGTGAAGGATACGAATTTCAAGTGTCTCGTCCAGAAGTTATCATTAAAGAAATTGATGGCGTGAAATGTGAGCCATTTGAACGTGTTCAAATTGATACTCCAGAAGAGTACCAAGGTTCTATTATCCAAGCCCTTTCAGAACGTAAAGGTGACATGCTTGATATGCAAATGGTTGGTAACGGTCAAACACGTCTTATCTTCCTTGTACCAGCTCGTGGACTTATCGGATTCTCTACTGAATTCTTGTCTATGACACGTGGTTACGGTATCATGAACCACACCTTCGACCAATACTTGCCAGTTGTTGCTGGTGAAATTGGTGGCCGTCACCGTGGTGCCCTCGTTTCTATCGATACAGGTAAAGCGACAACTTACTCAATCATGCGTATTGAAGAACGTGGTACAATCTTTGTTAATCCAGGTACTGAAGTTTATGAAGGTATGATTGTCGGTGAAAATGCTCGTGAAAATGACCTTGGTGTTAATATCACTACAGCAAAACAAATGACAAACGTCCGTTCTGCAACTAAGGACCAAACGGCTGTTATCAAGACTCCACGTATCTTGACTCTTGAAGAATCACTTGAATTCTTGGATGATGATGAATACATGGAAGTAACGCCTGAATCTATCCGCTTGCGTAAACAAATTTTGAATAAAGCAGAGCGTGATAAAGCCAATAAACGTAAGAAAAAAGCAGCAGAAGCTTAATAATATACAGAGGGGAGAAGAGATGTTTTATCTGATTGTTGCTGTATTGATTGCATCATTCTATTTCTTTATTGCACCAAAGTCGGTAAAAAACACCATGAATCTTCTCTTTGTCATGGCTACCTTAGCACTGCTCCTACTTTTAGCAGTGCTATCAATCATCAAATTCTTCAGCCTATCTGGTGAGTTCTTTGTTACAGTGGGAATGCTTGTATTGAGCTATTTCACCTTGAAAGATTTTTTCGCCATGTCAGAGCTTAATCATGAAAAAGCTGAGCAAGAAAAAAATAAGTAGCATGAGATTAAAAGTCAATCGGATAGATTGGCTTTTTCTTTTACCAAGAAGAGGTAACTCCTTGAAATAGCTTGGGATAAAGGGTAAAATGATTATGATACAATTTGAGAGAATGGACGAATTATGAAATCAATAACACAATTTGAAAATAAAAAAGTTTTGGTCCTTGGTTTGGCTAAATCTGGCGAAGCAGCTGCCCGCCTATTGGCTAAGTTGGGTGCTATTGTCACAGTAAATGATGGTAAACCATTTGAGGAAAATCCATCGGCTCAAGCCCTTCTTGAAGAAGGCATTAAGGTTGTTTGCGGCGGACATCCTCTTGAACTTTTGGATGAAAATTTTGAATTAATGGTGAAAAATCCTGGCATTCGTTATGACAATCCAATGGTAGCTCGTGCACTAGAAAAAGGCATTCCTGTTTGGACTGAAGTAGAATTGGCTTATCTAGTATCTGAAGCACCTATTATCGGTATTACAGGCTCAAATGGTAAGACAACAACGACAACTATGATTGCTGATGTCCTAAATCATGGTGGTAAATCAGGTGTCTTGTCTGGGAATATTGGTTTCCCTGCGTCAGAAGTAGTACAGTCAGTAACTGATCAAGATAGCTTAGTTATGGAATTGTCTTCTTTCCAATTGATGGGGATTGACAGCTTCCATCCACATATTGCTGTGATTACTAACTTGATGCCGACACATATTGACTATCATAGTAGTTTTGAAGAATATGTAGCTGCCAAATGGAATATTCAAAATCAAATGACTGCGGATGATTTTGTTGTTTTGAACTTCAATCAAGATTTAGCTAAGGAATTAGCTACACAAACTAAGTCAAAAGTAGTTCCATTCTCAACAGTGGAAAAAGTAGATGGTGCCTATCTTGAAAATGGTGGTCTCTACTTCAAAGGTGAATTGGTGATGCAAGCTGATGAGATTGGCGTTCCTGGTAGTCACAATGTTGAAAATGCCTTAGCAACTATAGCTGTAGCAAAATTGTCAGGTATCTCAAACCAAGCCATCAAGGAAACTCTCGCAAGCTTTGGTGGGGTTAAGCACCGTCTCCAATTTGTTGACACTATCGATGAAGTGAAATTCTATAATGATAGTAAGTCAACAAATATTTTAGCAACACAAAAAGCACTTTCTGGTTTTGATAATAGCAAAGTCATTTTGATTGCTGGTGGTTTGGACCGTGGTAATGAATTTGATGAACTCATTCCTGATATTACTGGTCTTAAGAAAATGGTGATTTTAGGGGAATCAGCTCCTCGTGTCAAGCGTGCTGCTGATAAAGCGGGAGTAACTTATCTTGATGCCAAAGATGTGGCAGATGCAACACGTATTTCTTTTGATCAAGCCAGTGCAGGAGATGTTGTCTTGTTGAGCCCTGCAAATGCAAGCTGGGATATGTACAAGAATTTCGAAGTGCGTGGTGACGAATTTATCACAACTGTTGAGCAATTGAAGGGATAGGCTATGGCAAAAGCGAAAAAGATTGTCTTTACCGGTGGTGGAACTGTTGGACATGTGACTTTAAATCTTATCTTAATTCCAAAATTTCTAAAAGATGGATGGGAAGTGCACTATATTGGTGATAAGCACGGAATTGAACACGAGCAGATTGATAAATCTGGCTTGGATGTGATATTCCATAGTATTGCTACAGGTAAACTACGTCGTTATTTCTCATGGCAAAATATATTGGATGTCTTTAAAGTTGGCTGGGGGATTCTACAGTCAATTGCAATTATTGCCAAGATTTGTCCTCAAGCACTCTTTTCAAAAGGTGGCTTTGTCTCAGTGCCACCAGTAATTGTTTCTAAATTGTTAGGAGTTCCTGTATATGTGCATGAGTCTGATCTTTCTATGGGCTTGGCCAATAAGATTGCCTATAAATTTGCGACTACTATGTTTACGACTTTTGAACAATCTAAAGGATTGGCGAAGACAAAACATGTAGGTGCTATTACAAAGGTAGGGATGGCAAGGTCTGATCAGTCTGATGCCCTTGATAAGATTAAAGAACAGTTTGATGACAACTTAAAAACTGTCCTTTTTATAGGTGGATCAGCTGGTGCAAAGGTATTTAATGATTTTATTAGTAATACTCCACAACTGACTGAAAAATATAATGTCATTAATATTTCTGGGGACTCTTCATTGAATACCTTAAAACGTCATCTTTATAGAGTTGATTATGTGACAGATTTGTACCAACCTCTTATGGATACGGCAGATTTAGTTGTAACTCGTGGTGGCTCAAATACGATTTTCGAATTGTTGGCTATGAAAAAACTTCATTTAATCATTCCTTTAGGGAAAGAAGCTAGCCGAGGAGACCAACTTGAAAATGCTGCTTATTTTGAACGAAAAGGTTACGCACGTCAATTACAGGAAACAGAATTAAGTTGGGAAACCTTGAGTCATGAGCTTGAACAACTTGTTGAACATGCAGAGACTTACAAAGAAGTTATGGCTAAATCTGAGGAAATTACTTCTCCTGATGATTTTTATAGCCTATTAGTGACTAGTATTTCAAAAAAATAAAGGAATTTCATGGCAAAAAAGGATCAAGAATCACAAGAAAAACAGGTTCTCACAGAGTGGCAGAAGAGGAACCTCGAATTTTTGAGAAAAAAAGAAACCGGAGATTCTGAAGAATTTACGAATGGAAAGGTCGTTTATTCACAAGAAGCGACTTCAAATGAGAGCCAGCCACCAGTGAAAAAGAAGGTTAGAAAGAAAAAAAAGACCAAAAGGAAGAAACGAAAAAAAGGTAATACAACTAGTAATATTCCAATTGCACAACAAAATCTTGCAGGACTAGTTATTTTTATCGCTGCACTCCTAATCGTATTTTCACTTTTCTTTATTTCACCTTGGTCAAAACAAAAGGTTCTCACTGTATCAGGAACAAAAAATGCCTTACCAGAAGATGTGAAAGTTGCAAGTGGTGTTCTTGATACAGACTATATCACTCATGTCTTTTTCAACCAAGGAAAGGTTGCATCAACTGTTGAAAAAACTAATGTTTGGGTTAAAAAGGCTACAGTAACTTACAGTTTTCCAAATCAATTTAATATTGCAGTAAAAGAATACCCAATCGTGGCTTATCGTCAAACTACAAATGGTTATGTTTCTATTCTTGCAAGTGGTAAGACAGGTGGAACAGTTTCAACTAGCAACCTACCTGATGAATTCATCACCTTAAAGATGGACGACGAGAAGAAAATCGAAGTGTTAGTAAAAGAATTAAATAAACTTGATACAAAAATCAAGAATAATATTCAAATTATTAATCTTACGCCTACTAAAGCAACTTCAGATTTACTAACGATTGAGTTGTATGATGGCAATTCCATTCGTGTTCCTCTTTCTCAATTAACGGTTAAGCTCCCTTACTATGAGAAAATTAAGAGCCAACTTTCAAATGGAAGTATTGTTGATATGGAGGTTGGACTTTATACAACGACTCCTGAGGTTGAATCATCAAAAATTGATAGGGATAAAAAGAAAGACAAAGATAAGACTGATAAAAAGGATGAAAATACAACTTCTGAAGAAGGTCAAGATACTACAACATCAACTGAACATAATTCTGAGGAAGAGTCTAATTCTGAAAATCCGGGTATTCAAGGACAAGAAAATACAACTGTTGGTCAAGAAACAACTCTTCGTCCCTCCCCTGCTCAAGGCTAATATTGAATAATAAAAAACGTAAAATGCTGACATTTTACGTTTTTTATGGTACAATAGTATCCTAATAATTCTGTTTTTATACAGTTTACAAAGATATTGAATGGAAAGATTGAGAGGTCGAGTGAATGGCTAGAGATGGCTTTTTTACAGGATTAGATATAGGAACTAGCTCGATTAAGGTTCTTGTTACTGAGTTTATTGATGGATCAATGAATGTGATCGGAGTAAGTAATGTTAAGAGTTCTGGTGTGAAAGATGGCATCATTGTTGATATTGACGCTGCAGCGAAATCAATCAAAACAGCTATTGAACAAGCAGAAGAAAAAGCTGGGATTGTTATTGAGCAAGTGAACGTTGGGCTTCCAGCTAATCTTCTTCAAATTGAGCCTACACAAGGTATGATTCCTGTAACAAGTGAATCAAAAGAAATCAAAGATGAAGATGTTGAAAGTGTTGTTCGCTCAGCCTTGACAAAGAGCATTACACCTGAGCGTGAGGTTATCTCACTACTTCCTGAAGAGTTTATTGTTGACGGCTTCCAAGGAATTCGTGATCCTCGTGGAATGATGGGGATTCGTCTTGAAATGAGAGGTCTCATTTATACAGGTCCAACAACAATTCTTCATAACCTTCGTAAGACAGTTGAACGTGCTGGTATTCAAGTGGAGAATATTATCATCTCTCCTCTTGCTATGACACGTGCTGTACTAAATGAAGGTGAACGTGAGTTTGGTGCTACTGTTATTGATATGGGTGGTGGTCAAACAACTGTTGCAAGCATGCGTGCTCAAGAACTTCAATTTACCAATATTTATTCTGAAGGTGGCGATTACATCACTAAGGATATTTCAAAAGTTTTGAAGACTTCAATGCAGATTGCTGAAGCGCTTAAGTTCAATTTTGGTAATGCAAATATTGAAGAAGCAAGCGAAACAGAAACTGTTCAAGTAGAGGTTGTGGGTGAGAATTCACCTGTTGAGATTACTGAAAAATACCTTGCTGAGATTATCTCAGCTCGTGTGAAGCATATCCTTGATAGAGTTAAACAAGACTTGACTCGAGGACGTCTACTTGATTTGCCTGGTGGTATTGTCCTTGTAGGTGGAACATCTATCATGCCAGGTGTGGTTGAAGTTGCTCAAGAGATTTTTGAAACAAGTGTTAAACTTTACGTGCCAAACCAAGTTGGTATCCGTAATCCAATGTTTGCAAATGTGATTAGTCTTGTTGAGTATGTTGGTCTTCTTACAGAAGTTGACATCATCGCGCAACAGGCTGTGTCTGGTGAAGAGTATCTTCGTCGTAAACCAATCGACAAAGAGGCTCCTGCCATGAGTTTTTATAGAACTCCTGCTCCAGCACCTCGAGTGGCTCCTCAGCCAAGTCCTGTTCCAGTTGAGAACACCATTGAGGTACCTCTGCCAGTTGAAGAAGCAAATCATGAACAAAAACAAAAACTTGGTGATCGTGTTCGTGGTATTTTCGGCAGTATGTTTGATTAATTGAATCTAGTAAAAGCGAGGAAATAAAATGAGTTTTTCATTTGATAGCGCATCAGTTCAAGGTGCGGTAATTAAAGTTATCGGTGTCGGTGGAGGTGGCGGGAACGCCATCAACCGAATGATTGAAGAAGGTCTTGCTGGTGTTGAATTTATTGCAGCTAATACTGATATTCAAGCACTCAGCTCTTCTAAAGCAGAAACAGTAATCCAATTGGGTCCTAAATTGACTCGTGGCCTTGGTGCCGGAGGTCAACCTGAAGTTGGTCGTAAGGCAGCTGAAGAAAGTGAAGAAACACTTACAGAAGCACTTACAGGAGCTGATATGGTCTTTATCACTGCTGGTATGGGTGGTGGTTCTGGTACAGGGGCAGCACCAGTTATTGCACGTATTGCGAAAAGCTTGGGTGCATTGACAGTTGCAGTTGTGACACGTCCATTTGGATTTGAAGGTAACAAACGTGGTGCCTTCGCTGTCGATGGTATTCAAGAGTTGCGTGAGCAAGTTGATACTCTTCTTATTATCTCTAACAATAACCTTCTTGAAATCGTTGATAAGAAAACACCTCTTCTTGAAGCTCTTAGTGAAGCAGATAATGTTCTTCGTCAAGGGGTACAAGGTATTACAGACCTTATCACTAACCCAGGTTTGATAAACCTCGACTTTGCCGATGTGAAAACAGTTATGGCAAATAAAGGTAATGCACTTATGGGTATTGGTATTGGTTCAGGTGAAGAACGTATTGTTGAAGCTGCTCGCAAAGCAATCTATTCACCACTTCTTGAAACTACTATTGATGGAGCAGAAGATGTTATCGTTAATGTAACTGGTGGTCTTGATATGACGCTTACAGAAGCAGAAGAAGCATCTGAAATTGTTGGTCAAGCAGCTGGTAACGGTGTTAACATTTGGCTTGGTACATCTATCGATGATACATTGAAAGATGAAATCCGTGTAACTGTTGTTGCAACTGGTGTTCGCCAAGATCGTGCTGAAAAAGTATCTGGTATCAAAGCTCAACCACGTAAAGTGGCTTCAGCTCCTACTCAGCAAGTTGCTCAAGAAGAGCAACGTCCAGTTTCTCAACCTTCATTTGAACGTCAAATAAATTTTGACTATAATGAAACACCTTCAATGCCACAACCAGGAGTTCGGCCTGCAGCGGCAGCTCCTCAACAAGAGCAGACAGCTTTTGGTAATTGGGATTTGAGACGTGATAATATTTCTCGTCCTGAGACTGGTCAACTAGATAGTCAATTGACTATGTCTAAATTCTCAAGTGATGTTGAAGATGATGATGAATTGGAGACACCACCATTCTTTAAAAATCGTTAATAATGACTATAGAAGAGAATAAAAATAATGTTTATCAATCGGTAAAAGAAGCATGTGAGAAGGCTAATCGCTCTAGTGATAAAGTCAATATTATTGCCGTAACCAAATATGTTTCAAGTGATGTCGCTGAAGAATTGGTTAAAACGGGAATAAAGCACATTGCTGAAAATCGCGTTGATAAATTCTTAGATAAGTATCAAGCTTTAAAAAATTATGATTTGACTTGGCACCTTATTGGTACCTTGCAACGTCGTAAAGTAAAGGATGTTATTAATTTAGTTGATTATTTTCATGCTTTGGATTCTGTTAAATTAGCAGAGGAAATTCAAAAGCGTGCCGACCATACTATTAATTGCTTCCTACAAGTTAACGTTTCAGGGGAGGGATCAAAACATGGTTTTTCAGCTGAAGAACTTGATACTGTTCTAAAACAAATTGAAAATCTTGATAACATTTGTATAGTTGGACTAATGACTATGGCTCCAATTGATGCAGATGCTCAAGAACTTGATAAGATTTTTTCTGAGACAAATGAGCTTAGACAATCAATTCAAGAGAAAAAACTAAAGAATGTTCCTTGTGATCAGTTAAGCATGGGGATGAGTCGAGACTATGACATGGCTATTCAGAATGGATCAACCTTTGTCAGAATAGGCAGTGCATTCTTTAAAGAGAACGGAGAATAACCTTATGGCATTAAAAGACGCAATTGATAAAATTGTTTCATATTTTGATACCGACGAAGTAAAAGATTATGAAGATGCTGCTAAAGAAGAGGCTAAAGAACGTCCAGTAAAAGCACATAAACCTGTGCAGACACCACAACCTCGTCAGCAACGTCAACCTGAGCGTTCTCAAGCAACAGTCCCTCCTCGTCGCCAACATGTTAATTCAGACTTACAGGAAACTCAAGTCCTTCGTAGTTTACCTCTGAGTCGTTCACAAGCAAATCAGGGACCACAACAAATGAATACAACTAAAACAACAATTGCAATTAAATACCCTAAAAAGTATGAAGATGCTCAGGAAATTGTAGAACTATTGATTGAAAACGAATGTGTTTTAATCGATTTTCAATATATGTTGGAAGCGCAAGCACGTCGTTGTCTTGACTTTATTGATGGTGCTAGCAAGGTACTTACAGGCAACTTGCAAAAAGTTGGCTCTTCAATGTATTTGCTTACACCAATTAATTTTGTTGTTGACATCGAAGAGATTGGTTTGGCCCATGGCAACCAAGAAGCTAATTTTGACTTCGACATGAAGAGACGTTAAGTGATGTCGGTATTACTTTATGTTATTTGGGCACGTGTTGTTAACGTGATAGAGATTCTTCTTGTAGTCTATGCGTTTTTATCCTGGTTTCCAGGAGCTTATGATACTAGCCTTGGAAGAATCATTAGACAAATTGTTCAACCGATTCTCGCACCATTTCGTCGCCTGAATTTAGCTTTTGCTGGTATTGATTTTTCAATAATCGTAATTGTACTTCTACTAAACTTTTCACTTAGAATTCTTAGATTTATTCTACTCTGATGTCAGATATTAAAAAAATTGAACAGCATTACTCGTTAGATGAACGGCCTTTTCTAGAGAAGGTTAGGGGATTTTGTCAATTAGTTAATGAAAGGTACAGTCCTTACTTAACTGATTTCTTGAATCCTCGTGAAATTCAGATTGTTGAAGACTTAGCTCATTACTACAATTTAAAATTTTTTGTGAGTTCAACTCTTGAATCTGAAGAGTATGGAAGAGTGATACTTGCTCCCGAATATTATGAGCTTGATGAAGATGACTTTGAAATTAAACGATTAGAAATCTCTTATGCGAGACAATTCAATAAATTGACACACCCAAAAGTTTTGGGAGCACTGATTAATCAGCTTGGTCTTGATCGTCAAGTATTTGGAGATATTATTCTTGATGATGAAGGACGCGTTCAATTTTACATTGCTTCTCATTTAGCAAGTTATGCGATAATGACTATTACTAAGATTGGTAATGTTTCGGTTACTCTAAAAGAAGTAAGTAAAGACGATTGGATTTCAAATCAAGAAAAGTATTCAAAAACTTTTGTCTTACTTTCCAGTATGCGTCTTGATAATGTGTTGGCGACGGTATTAAACTTATCTCGTTCTAACGCCTTAAAACTTATTGCTTCTGGAAAAGTAAAATTAAATTATAGACAAGTTGAGAAGTCTGATCAGGCGGTTATGATTAGTGATATGATTTCGGTTAGAGGTTATGGTCGATTTCGATTAGCTCAACAAGACGGGTTTTCAAAGTCCGGGAAAGCTAAAATCGTTATTGAAGGTCTGTTAAGACGGAGAAAAAAGTAGTTATTTAATTTAAACCATCGGATATGGTAATGAAAAATAAAGGAGGCCTGTAATGGCTATTACAGCACTTGATATTAAAGATAAACAGTTTACAACTAAATTTCGTGGATATAATGAGCAAGAAGTTGATGAATTTCTTGATATTATTGTAGACGATTATGAAGATTTAGTTCGTGACAATCGTGAACTTGCTGCTCGTGTAAAAGAGCTTGAAGAAAAATTGGCTTATTTTGATGAAATGAAAGAATCATTGAGTCAATCAGTTATTTTGGCTCAAGAAACAGCTGAAAAAGTTAAAGCTTCAGCGGCTGACGAAGCAGCTAACTTGATTAATAAAGCTAACTTCAATGCGACTCATTTGGTTGAAGAAGCTAAATCTAAGGCATCTGAAATTCTTCGTAATGCAACAGATGAAGCCAAACGTGTTGCCATCGAAACAGAAGAACTTAAACGTCAAAGTCGTGTCTTCCACCAACGTCTCTTGGCTGCAGTTGAAGGTCAACTTAGCTTGGCAAGTGCTCCAGAATGGGGTGAATTGTTGCAACCAACAGCTATTTATCTTCAAAATTCAGATGTTGCCTTTAAAGAAGTTGTTGAAAAGGTTTTGGATGAGCATGTACCTGATTCAAATGATGCAGCTTCATTTGATGCAACTCGTCAATTCACTCCTGATGAAATGGCTGAACTTCAACGTCGCGTTGCTGAAAGTAATAAGCAAGTTGAAGATTTCTCTAGTCCAGAAGTTGATGAAACAAACGAAGTTGTTTCAACTCCAGTTGAGTTTGGTATTCCAGATACTTTCAAAAGTGAAGTGGCAGATTTCCCAACTTCAGCACCAGTAGATGAAGATTTCGATTTGCAACCTGAGACAACAGGTGAAATTAATCTAAATGAAACACAAACGTTTAAATTGAATATTAGCGAATAAGAAAAATACAACTTACCAAGTATATTAACAGCGAGTGGGAGATGGTGTGAGTCCCACATTCCCTATTTGGATAGTTATCATTTTCAAGCATTCTAACTGAAATAAGTAAGTTAGTAGGATGGTCCTCCTTACGGACATATGAGGGAGCAAATTCTTTTTGCTCTGAATTAAGGTGGTACCACGAGCTTTCGTCCTTTTTGATGAGGGCTCTTTTTATTTAGTAAATTAAATTAAAGAGGAGATATAATGAAACTCAAAGAAACTTTAAATCTAGGTAAGACAGCCTTTCCAATGAGAGCTGGACTTCCTAACAAAGAACCAATCTGGCAAAAAGAGTGGGAAGATGCTAAGATCTATCAACGTCGTCAAGAGTTGAACCAAGGTAAACCTCACTTCACTCTTCATGATGGTCCTCCGTATGCCAATGGTAATATTCACGTAGGTCATGCGATGAATAAAATTTCTAAGGATATCATTGTTCGCTCAAAATCAATGTCTGGTTTCTATGCTCCTTACGTTCCTGGTTGGGACACGCATGGTCTTCCAATTGAACAAGTGTTAGCAAAACAAGGCGTGAAACGTAAAGAACTCGATCGTGCTGAATACCTTAAAATGTGTCGCGATTATGCACTTTCACAAGTTGACAAACAACGTGAAGATTTCAAACGTCTTGGTGTTTCGGCTGATTGGGATAACCCATATGTTACTTTGACACCAGACTATGAGGCTGCACAAATCCGTGTCTTTGGTGAGATGGCTAAAAAAGGTTACATCTATCAAGGTGCAAAACCAGTTTATTGGTCATGGTCATCAGAGTCAGCACTTGCTGAAGCCGAAATCGAGTACCATGATTTAGTCTCAACCTCACTTTACTATGCTAATAAGATTAAAGATGGTAAAGGACTACTAGACACAGATACATATATCGTAGTTTGGACAACAACACCATTTACAGTAACAGCTTCACGTGGTTTGACTGTTGGTGCTGATATTGAATACGTTCTAGTAAAGCCTACCGGAGAAGACCGTAAATTTGTCGTTGCTTCTGAATTACTTAATAGTCTTTCTGAGAAGTTCGGTTGGACAGATGTGGAAGTCCTCAAGTCATACCGTGGTGAAGAATTGAATCAAATCGTCACTGAACACCCATGGGATACAGAAGTTGATGAGTTTGTTATCCTTGGTGATCACGTTACTACAGATTCAGGTACAGGTATCGTTCATACCGCTCCTGGTTTTGGTGAGGATGACTATAACGTAGGTATTGCTAATGGCCTTGAAGTTGCCGTAACCGTTAATGAGCGTGGTATCATGATGGAAAATGCTGGCCCTGATTTTGAAGGTCAGTTCTATGATAAAGTGGCGCCAATTGTTATGGAAAAACTTGGTGATTTGCTCCTTGCTAAAGAAGAAATCTCACACTCATACCCATTTGACTGGCGTACGAAGAAACCAATCATCTGGCGTGCAGTACCACAATGGTTTGCCTCTGTTTCTAAATTCCGCCAAGAGATTTTGGATGAGATTGAAAAAGTTAAATTCCATTCTGAGTGGGGTAAAGTTCGTCTCTACAACATGATACGTGACCGTGGTGACTGGGTAATCTCTCGTCAGCGTGCTTGGGGTGTGCCACTCCCAATCTTCTATGCTGGAGATAAAACACCAATCATGACTGAAGAAACAATCGAACATGTGGCTAAACTTTTCGAAGAGCACGGTTCAGTTATCTGGTGGGAACGTGATGCCAAAGATCTTCTTCCAGAAGGCTTTACACATCCTGGTTCACCAAGCGGCAAGTTTACTAAAGAAACTGACATTATGGACGTATGGTTTGACTCAGGTTCATCATGGAATGGTGTGGTTGTTAACCGTCCTGAGTTAACTTATCCAGCTGACCTCTATCTTGAAGGTTCAGACCAATACCGTGGATGGTTTAACTCATCACTTATCACATCTGTGGCCAATAATGGTATTGCACCATATAAACAACTCTTGTCTCAAGGTTTTGCGCTTGATGGTAAGGGTGAAAAGATGTCTAAATCGCTTGGTAATACTATTGCCCCTAGTGATGTTGAGAAACAATTTGGTGCTGAAATTCTTCGTCTTTGGGTAACAAGTGTTGATACAACTAATGACGTTCGTATCTCAATGGATATCCTTAACCAAGTATCAGAATCTTATCGTAAGATTCGTAACACACTCCGTTTCTTGATTGCCAATACTTCTGACTTCAATCCAACAACTGATGCAGTAGCCTTTGAAGACTTGCGTTCTGTAGATCAGTACATGACTATTCGATTTAACCAATTGGTTAAGATTATTCGTGATGCCTATGCAAACTTTGAGTTCTTGACTATCTACAAAGCCTTGGTTAACTTTATTAACGTTGAGTTGTCTGCATTCTATCTTGATTTTGCCAAAGATGTGGTTTATATTGAGAGCGCGGAATCACTTGAACGTCGTCAAATGCAAACAGTCTTCTACGATATTCTTGTTAAAATCACAAAACTATTGACACCAATCCTTCCTCACACTGCAGAAGAAATTTGGTCATATCTTGAATTTGAAACAGAAGACTATGTTCAATTGTCTGAGTTGCCAGAAGCAGAAGATCTCGCAGGTCAAGATGCACTTCTTGAAAAGTGGAATGCCTTCATGGATTTCCGTGGCCAAGCTCAAAAAGCTTTGGAAGAAGCGCGTAACGAGAAAGTTATTGGTAAATCGCTTGAAGCTCATTTGACTATCTATCCTGATGATGAAGTCAAAGAACTTATTGAAGGGTTGAACACTAACCTTGCTCAACTTTTGATTGTTTCAGCATTGACTATTGCTGAAGGAGAAGCACCTGAATCTGCTGTAAGCTTTGATGGCGTGGCATTCACAGTAGAACGTGCTACAGGTGATGTTTGTGATCGTTGTCGTCGTATCGATCCAACTACTAAAGAACGTAGCTACAACGCGACCATCTGTGATCATTGTGCTAGCATTGTTGAAGAAAACTTTGCTGAAGGTGTAGCAGAAGGTTTTGAAGTAAAAGCAAAATAAAATAAAAAGAGTTCAATTTGAACTCTTTTTCTATTTGTTTTTCGAATATAGTATTGAATACAATAAAAAACTAGCTCAGCTAGTTTTTTATTATAGTCCGTAGTTATAATCATCGTCTTGCATGGCTTCAACAGTACCTAGAAGGTAACCATTACCAACTTGAGAGAAGAAGTCGTGGTTGGATGTTCCTGTAGAAATACCATTCATAACGATTGGGTTCACATCGTTCGCACTATCTGGGAAGAGTGGATCCTGTCCCAAGTTCATGAGAGCTTTGTTGGCATTGTAACGAAGGAAAGTCATGACTTCCTCAGTCCACCCAACACCATCATAAAGAGATTTAGTGTAGAGCTCTTCATTTTCATACAATTGATAGAGGAGGTCATACATCCATTCACGGAAACTTTCTTGCTCTTCTTCAGGCAATTCGTTGAATCCCAGTTGGAATTTATAGCCAATATAGGTTCCGTGAACAGATTCGTCACGGATAATGAGCTTGATAATTTCAGCCACGTTAGCCAGCTTGTTATTACCAAGATAATAGAGTGGAGTGAAAAAACCTGAATAGAAAAGGAAAGTTTCAAGATATGTTGAAGCAACCTTTTTCTGAAGAGGCGTTCCATTTTCATAGATATCGTTAATGATTTTCGCCTTAGTTTGGAGGTATTCGTTACTGTTAGTCCACTCGAAAATTTCTTCAATTTCAGATTTTGTATTCAAAGTTGAGAAGATTGAAGAGTAAGATTTGGCGTGAACAGACTCCATGAACTGAATGTTGTTCAATACAGCTTCTTCATGAGGTGTACGGATGTCTGCACGAATGGCTTCAACACCCGTTTGAGATTGCATGGTATCTAGCAATGTTAAACCACCGAAAACTTTTCCAACCAAATCTTTTTCTTCAGCGGAAAGTTTACGCCAGTCATCAAGGTCATTTGAAAGTGGGATACGTGTATCTAGCCAAAATTGCTCGGTCAATTTTTCCCAAGTAGATTTATCAATCGCATCTTCGATTTCATTCCAGTTAATGGCTTTGTAGTAAGTTTCCATTAGAAACCTCTTTCTTTATTGATATCGTTACTATTTTATCATAATTCAAAATCATGATGTAGTTTTTTGAGTTGATCTATTAAAAAAGTCGGCGAACCGACCTTTTAATGCATTTTGTAAATAAGAGTAGTGAAGGTGTTATCGTTAAATCACTATCTTAGATGACACAGCTTTCACATTGGTTAGAACCAACCTCTTCACCATCGTCTGTATAAGTACGGATATAGTAGATTGATTTAATTCCTTTGTTAAAGGCGTAGTTACGAAGGATAGAAAGGTCACGAGTCGTTTGTTTATTTTCTGTTTTCCATTCATATATTTCTTTTGGTAACTCACTACGCAAGAATAGGGTTAATGACAAACCTTGATCAACGTGTTCAGTCGCAGCGGCATAGACGTCGATAACTTTACGCATGTCCATGTCGTAGGCCGAGGTGTAGAAAGGAATTGTGTCTGTTGAAAGACCGTTGGCTGGATAGTAGATTTTTCCGATTTTCTTTTCTTGACGTTCTTCAATACGTTGTGTGATTGGATGAATAGAAGCAGAACAGTCGTTAATGTAAGAGATTGAGCCATTTGGCGCAACAGCCAAACGGTTTTGATGGTAGAGTCCATCTTTCTTAACGAGTTCACGTAGTTCTTCCCAATCTTTGGCTTGTGGGATGAAGTGGCCATCGAAAAGTTCTTTGATACGGTCAGATTTAGGAATATATTGGCCTGTAACGTATTTATCAAAGTATGAACCATCAGCATATTTAGATTTTTCAAAACTGACAAAGGTTTTTTGACGTTCACGGGCGATATTGTTAGATTCAACTAAAGTCCAGTAGTTCATAAGCATGAAGTAGATACTAGTGAATTCAACAGATTCAGGGCTACCATACTCGATATGGTGTTTGGCGAGGTAAGAGTGAAGACCCATAGCTCCCAAACCAAAGGTATGAGCTTGTTTGTTACCATTTTTGATAGATGGTACAGCATCAATACTTGAGCTATCCGTAACAAAGGTAAGCGCACGTGTCATAGCCTTAATTGAACGACCAAAGTCAGGTGAGGTCATCATGTTAAGAATGTTGGTAGATCCAAGGTTACATGAAATGTCTGTGCCAAGTTTAACAAACTCTTGTGCGTCGTTAAGTTCACTTGGTGTTTGAACTTGGAGAATTTCAGAACAGAGGTTGGACATGACAATCTTACCATCAATTGGATTGTGTCGATTGGCAGTATCAATATTGACGATATATGGATAACCTGATTCTTGTTGGAGTTTAGAAATTTCTGTTTCTAGCTCACGAGCATTAATTTTGGTTTTTGTGATATTTGGATTGGCAACCAACTCATCATACATAGCTGTAATATCAATGTAGTTATATGGTTTACCATACTCTTTTTCGACTGAGTATGGGCTGAAGAGGTACATATCTTCATTATTACGTGCCAAGTCATAGAACTTATCTGGAACTGTAACACCAAGTGACAGTGTCTTAACACGCACTTTCTCATCGGCATTCTCTTTCTTAGTAGAAAGGAAGGCAAGGATATCTGGGTGGAAAACATCCAAATAAACAACACCAGCACCTTGACGTTGGCCAAGTTGGTTTGAGTAAGAGAAGCTATCTTCGAAAAGCTTCATAACAGGCACGACACCAGAGGCTGCCCCAGCATATCCTTTGATAGGAGCACCAGCTTCACGAAGGTTAGATAGGCTAATACCTACCCCACCACCAATACGTGATAACTGGAGGGCAGAGTTGATAGAACGTCCGATAGAATTCATGTCATCCGTTACTTGAATAAGGAAACATGACACGAGTTCACCACGACGGCTACGTCCAGCATTTAGAAATGAAGGAGTAGCAGGCTGGTAACGTTGGTGAATCATTTCGTTAGCTAGGTCACTAGCTAGGTTTTCATCACCATCAGCAAAGTAAAGGGCGTTGAATAGAACACGATCTTCAATACTTTCGAGGTAAGACTCGCCATCGTTTGTTTTGAGGGCATATTGTTGGTAGAACTTGTAGGCTGCCATGAAAGATTGGAAGCGGAATTTTTGAGAATGAATTTCTGCAGACAACTTTTCGATGAAAGCAGGTTCGTATTTACCAATGAATTCAGACTCGATATAATCGTTCTCAATCAAATAATTAATTTTATCTGTGATGCTGTTGAATGCCATTGAATTTGGCTTAACGTTTTCAAGGAAGAAGGCACGAAGTGCTTCTTTGTCCTTATGCAAAGGAATTTGACCGTTAACAGGACGGTTAATTTCGTTGTTGAGGCGGAAGTATGAGACATCGCCAAGATTTTTTAAAGACATAATACAGATACCAGGCTCAGTTTAATAGTATATTAAGGTTAAAACATTAAACTAAGCAAACAAGTTCCTTTCTATTTAAAAACTCGATAATTAAAGGATTTCTTTAATTTTAGTCGGTTGAAAACCTGAAAAAACGATATCGCCTGCTTCAATAACTGGAGCAGCAATGAAACCAAGACTTTTTACATAATCGATTTTTTCTGGCTGTTCATCAATGTTGATTTCTTCGAAATCAGCACCTTCCTTTTCCAGGAATTTTTTAGTCATTTTGCACTGCATGCAGTTGTTTTTAGAAAACAATGTAATCTTTGCCATTGCAAATACTCCTTTATAAAAAGATTTTAAGTGGCCAAGAGAGCCACTTTTTAACTTTAATAGAATACCCAAAATATTGGGAAAAATCAAGAGGTTGAACCGACAAAATACAATATTTTGTGTTTAGTATTGGAATACAACCCTATATCTTGTGTTTCAAAGGCTTTTTTAAGTTCTCTAAATTAAATAGAATTTGTTTATGAAAATGACTAAAAAAGAAATATCTCACCATAAATGTTATATAATATTACATCAAAGTGCCGATTATATTTGTTTTTTCAAAAATAACAGTGTAGAATAAAGAAAATTTTTAACTAATGGAGGTTCAAGTATGCAAGAATACTGTTCAAATCTAACTGTAAATGGTAAAACATTCTCTTTCTATGATCTCGAAAAAGCAGCAAAATCTCATGAAGTTAAGATCGGAGAACTACCTTATACCATTCGAATACTACTTGAAAGTCTCCTCCGAAAAAAAAGATGGTATCGATGTTAAGGAATCTCACATTTCTGATCTAATAAAATTTCCGAATTTTCCAACAATTTCCGAAGTACCTTTTAAACCAAGTCGTGTTATCTTACAGGATTTTACAGGGGTTCCTGTTGTTGTTGATTTAGCTTCCATGCGTGATGCTATAGTGGCTAATGGAGGTAAAGCCGAATTTATTAATCCCGAGATTCCAGTAGATTTGGTCATCGACCACTCTGTCCAAGTCGATTCATATGGATGTGATAAAGCGCTTGAAGATAATATCAATCTAGAATTTAAACGTAACAATGAGCGCTACGAATTTCTTAAATGGGCCGAACAATCTTTTGAAAATTACCGTGCGGTTCCACCAGCTACAGGTATTATCCATCAGGTTAATATTGAATTTCTAAGTGATGTCATTATTGAAAAAGATGGGCTACTATATCCCGACTCTATGTTTGGTACAGATAGTCACACAACGATGATTAATGGTATTGGTGTTCTGGGCTGGGGTGTCGGCGGAATTGAAGCTGAAGCAGCTATGCTAGGTGAAGCTTCCTATTTCCCAATTCCAGAGGTTATTGGTGTACATTTAACAGGTGAACTTCCTAAAATTGCTACGGCAACAGACTTGGCTCTCAAGATTACTCAAATACTTCGTTCTGAAAATGTTGTTGGTAAATTTGTAGAGTATTTTGGTTCTGGCTTAAAGAGCCTATCTCTAGCTGATCGTGCTACAATCGCTAATATGGCACCAGAGTATGGGGCAACTTGTGGTTATTTTCCTATTGATGACGAAACTCTTAACTACATGCGTTTAACTAATCGTGATGAGGAACATATCCAGGTCACTGAAGCCTACACAAAAGCCAATCATCTGTTTTATGACCCAAGTAAAGAAGCCAAGTATACTAAGGTTGTTGAAATTGATTTGTCAACCATTAAACCTTCTATCTCGGGTCCCAAACGTCCACAGGATTTGATTCTCTTGTCCGATGCTAAGCAAGAATTTCAGGATGCAGTGGTACGAGAAGCAGGTGTGCGTGGCTTTGGATTGGACAAGAAGGAGTTAGAAAAAACGGCAAAAGTTGATTTTGAGGATCATTCAGAAACAATTCAAACGGGGCATGTGGCCATTGCAGCGATCACATCATGTACCAATACCTCAAATCCGTACGTTCTTATGGCAGCCGGTCTTTTAGCCAAAAAAGCGGTTGAGAAAGGATTAAAAGTATCTCCAACAGTCAAGACATCTTTGGCACCGGGTTCTAAGGTTGTTACTGGTTATCTCAAAGCTTCAGGCTTACAAACCTATCTAGATAAGCTTGGCTTTAACTTGGTAGGTTATGGTTGCACAACTTGTATTGGTAACTCAGGAGATTTACGTCCTGAAGTGGCTAAGGCTATTATAGACAATGATCTCTTAGCGAGTGCTGTGTTGTCAGGAAATCGTAATTTTGAAGGGCGTATTAATCCACTTGTTAAAGCGAATTTCTTGGCTAGTCCACCATTGGTTGTTGCTTATGCCTTGGCTGGTAACACGAATATTGATTTGACAACTGAGCCTCTAGGCTTTGACGACAATGGTCAAGCTGTTTATTTAGAGGATGTTATGCCATCTCGTGATGACATTGAGACTTATGTTGATAAATACGTCACCCGTCAACTTTTCCAAGATGAATATGCTAATGTTTTTTCTGATAATGAGAAGTGGAATGCCATTCCTACTGAACAAAGTCAAAATTATAAATGGAATCAAAACTCTACCTATATTCAAAACCCACCTTACTTTGATGCTTTAGGAGATGATTTGAGTATTAAAGCATTGAGTGATTTGAAGGTTTTGGCTAAATTTGGAGATACGGTTACAACAGACCATATTTCTCCAGCGGGTAATATTGCCAGAAATAGTCCAGCAGCTCGTTATTTGACTGAGAATGGTGTTGATTATCAAGAATTTAATTCTTATGGTAGCCGTCGTGGAAATCACGAAGTCATGATGCGAGGAACTTTTGCTAATATTCGTATCAAGAATGAGCTAGCAGATGGAAAAATTGGTGGATATACTAAATATAATGGTGATATTCTACCTATATATGATGCTGCTATGAAATATAAAGAAGCTAATCAAGATACGCTTGTAATTGCTGGTAAGGATTATGGTATGGGCTCTAGTCGTGACTGGGCTGCTAAAGGTGCAAATCTCCTTGGTGTAAAAGTAGTGCTTGCTGAGAGTTTTGAGCGTATTCACCGTTCAAATCTAGTTATGATGGGAATTTTACCAGTCCAATTTATGGAAGGGGAGAATGCTGAAAGTCTTGGATTGACAGGACATGAGACCTTTAGCTTTGATCTTTCAGAAAATCCAGGTGTCCATGATGTTATCACTGTTACAGCTTCAACACCTGAACAAACCAAAACCTTTAAAGCCTTGGTACGCTTCGATGCAGATGCTGATATTCGCTACTATAAAAATGGTGGTATCTTACCAATGGTTGTAAGAAAAAAATGAAGGGAGCCTAATATGACAACAGTTGAAATTAATGGACTTAAGGATATGATTGCCTGTAATACTAGGATTTCATCTATTATTGATGACCATTTATCCTATGCAGGATATGATATTTCCGAGTTTATGGAAAATAAAGCGTCTTTTGAGGAAGTGATTTATCTCTTATGGAATGGTCATCTTCCTACGCAAATGGAACTCAAGTATTTTGAAGCTGAGTTGCGTAAGAACTATGACATTTCAGATGCTGTAGAACAATGCATTCTTATCCAATCTCGTCCACATTTGCACCCAATGAGTGTTTTACGTTCAACAGTTTCACTTCTTGGGGTATACAATGTGGATGCTGAGGAGAAATCCATGGAAGCCGTTTATCAGCAAAGTATTGAATTGATGGCTAAATTGCCAACAATTATTACGACTTTTGCACGCTTACGCACTGGTAAAATGCCCCTCAAACCAAGAGAAGATTTAGGTTTTGCTGCTAATTTTCTCTACATGCTGAATGGTGTTGAACCTTCTGAAATTGAAGTTGAGGCTATGAATAAGGCCTTAATTCTACATGCTGATCATGAGTTGAATGCTT
Organism: Streptococcus sp.; assembly: GCA_003521145.1. Classification (GTDB taxonomy): domain Bacteria; phylum Bacillota; class Bacilli; order Lactobacillales; family Streptococcaceae; genus Streptococcus. The sequence goes on from DOTL01000001.1 coordinate 58,653, forward strand.
CAACTTTTGCAGCGCGTGTTTGTGCTTCGACTCTGACAGATATTTATTCGTGTGTTACAACAGCTATTGGTGCTCTAAAAGGTCCCCTGCATGGTGGGGCTAATGAACGCGTCTTTGATATGCTTAAAGAAATCCGCGAATCAGGTGATGTTTATGCTTACTTGCAGGAAAAACTTGACTCTAAGGAGAAAATCATGGGATTTGGGCACCGTGTGTACAAGAAACAGGATCCTCGTGAAATTTTCTTAAGAGATATGGCTAAAAAGTTGACAGAAGGTACCGAGAATGAAGAATTCTTTAATATGTCTCAAGAAATTGAAGAATTCATGAAAGATAAGAAGGGATTGATTCCCAATGTGGATTTCTACTCAGCCACGGTATATCATACTCTAGGAATTGACAGCGATATCTTCACACTTATCTTTGCTATGAGTCGTGTTGTCGGCTGGATTGCTCATATTCAAGAGCAGCAAAAAAATAACAAATTGATTCGTCCACGCTCACAGTACATCGGACAAGAAAATATGACCTATATTGCTTTAGAAAAACGCTAGGGAGGAAAGCTATATGGCAGAAAAAATCGTAATGACAAATGGACAGCTTCAAGTTTCTGATCATCCAATTATCCCTTTTATTGAGGGGGATGGTGTTGGACATGATATCTGGAAGAATGCCCAAGCAATCTTTGATAAAGCAGTAGAGGTAGCCTATGAAGGAAAGCGTCATATTGAGTGGCAAGAGCTTCTAGCTGGTAAGAAGGCTTATGATGAAACAGGTGAATGGTTGCCGAAAGAAACTTTGGAGACTATTCGAGAAAGTTTAGTAGCTATTAAGGGACCGCTTGAGACGCCAGTAGGTGGTGGTATTCGTTCTTTAAATGTAGCTTTACGTCAAGAACTTGATCTTTACGCTTGTGTTAGACCTGTTCGTTACTTTGAAGGAGTAGCAAGTCCACTTAAGGAACCAGAGAAAACGAATATTACTATTTTCCGTGAAAATACGGAAGATATTTATGCGGGGATTGAATGGGAAGCAGGAACAGCAGATGTCAAGCGCGTGATTGAGTTTCTCCAGACAGAGATGAATGTTAGAAAAATTCGCTTCCCAGAATCAAGTAGTATCGGGATCAAGCCAATTTCAATAACAGATTCTTTTAAATCCAGAAAAATTTGATGTTGTTGCCTTAACCAACTTGAATGGTGATTATGCCAGTGATGCCTTGGCTGCACAAGTTGGTGGTATCGGCATCTCCCCTGGAGCCAATATTAACTATCAAACAGGTCATGCAATTTTTGAAGCAACACATGGAACAGCTCCGGATATCGCGGATCAAGATAAGGCTAACCCTTGCTCAGTTCTATTATCTGGCTGCATGCTTCTAGATTATATTGGTTGGACTGAGGCAGCTCAACTCATTACAAGTGCTATTGAAAAGACATTTAAAGCTGATATCTTTACAGCTGACTTGGCATTTGGGAAACAATCTTATTCAACGAGTGCCTTTAGCAATCAAATTCTTTCAATTATGTGATTGTTTTTGCTCGGAAATGAAAATTACCGATTGAAAACCTCATGAAATAGATTTTCTGAAAATGTTGTAAATAACTAGAGACTAGTATTTGCTTATATTTTAAAAAATGAAAATGAGCAGTAAAATGAGAGACAAGCTTTTGAAAAACTTGTAGAAAGTACGTTTTAACCTTGATAATCTCAAGTAGCTATGTTATAATTCTAAATTGTAAGGGTTATCATTGATAACTCAAATATTCCAAACTAAGAAGGAGAATCAATTATGGCTTCTAAAGATTTCCACATTGTTGGAGAAACAGGTATCCACGCACGTCCAGCTACTTTGCTTGTTCAAACAGCTAGCAAATTTGCTTCAGATATCACTCTTGACTACAAAGGTAAAGCAGTTAACCTTAAATCTATCATGGGTGTTATGAGCCTTGGTGTTGGTCAAGGTGCTGACGTAACTATCTCTGCAGAAGGCCCTGATGCTGATGACGCAATCGCAGCAATCGCAGAAACAATGACAAAAGAAGGATTGGCATAAGAATATGACAGAAATGCTTAAGGGAATCGCAGCATCTGATGGTGTTGCAGTTGCTAAGGCATATCTGCTTGTTCAACCGGACTTGTCATTTGAAACTGTAACAGTTGAAGATACAAGTGCAGAAGAGGCTCGTCTAGATGCTGCTCTAGCGGCATCAAAAGACGAGCTTTCTGTTATCCGTGAAAAAGCAGTTGAAAGCCTTGGTGAAGAAGCGGCAGCCGTTTTTGATGCTCACTTGATGGTTCTTGCTGACCCAGAAATGACTGGTCAAATTAAAGAAACTATCCGTGCTAAACAAGTTAATGCTGAAGCTGCTTTGACAGAGGTAACAGACATGTTTATCGCTATTTTTGAAGGTATGGAAGACAACCCATACATGCAAGAACGTGCAGCGGATATTCGTGACGTTACAAAACGTGTGCTTGCTAACTTGCTTGGTAAGAAATTGCCTAACCCAGCAACAATCAACGAAGAATCAATCATTGTTGCTCATGACTTGACACCATCTGATACAGCTCAGTTGAACAAAAAGTACGTAAAAGCTTTTGTTACTGATATCGGTGGACGTACAAGTCACTCTGCAATCATGGCTCGTACACTTGAAATTGCAGCCGTTCTTGGTACAAATAACATCACAGAACTTGTAAAAGATGGTGACATCTTGGCAGTTTCAGGTATTACTGGTGAAGTTGTTATCAACCCAACTGAAGAGCAAATTGCTGAGTTTAAAGCAGCTGGTGAAGCTTACGCTAAACAAAAAGCTGAATGGGCTCTCCTTAAAGATGCTCAAACAGTTACTGCTGATGGAAAACATTTCGAATTGGCTGCTAACATTGGTACACCTAAAGACGTTGAAGGTGTAAATGATAACGGTGCAGAAGCTGTTGGTCTCTATCGTACAGAATTCTTGTATATGGATTCTCAAGATTTCCCAACTGAAGATGACCAATATGAAGCTTACAAAGCAGTTCTTGAAGGTATGAACGGTAAACCTGTTGTCGTTCGTACAATGGATATCGGTGGGGATAAAAAACTCCCATACTTCGATCTTCCTAAAGAAATGAACCCATTCTTGGGTTACCGTGCTTTGCGTATTTCTATCTCTGAAACTGGTAACCAAATGTTCCGTACACAATTGCGTGCATTGCTTCGTGCATCTGTTCACGGTAAATTGCGTATCATGTTCCCAATGGTTGCTTTGTTGACTGAGTTCCGTACTGCTAAAGGTATTCTTGAAGAAGAAAAAGCTAAATTGGTTGCTGAAGGTGTTGCCGTTGCAGACGATATCGAAGTAGGTATCATGATTGAAATCCCTGCTGCAGCTATGCTTGCTGACCAATTTGCTAAGGAAGTTGATTTCTTCTCAATTGGTACAAACGACCTTATCCAATATACTATGGCTGCTGACCGTATGAACGAACAAGTATCATACCTTTACCAACCATATAACCCATCAATCCTTCGTTTGATTAACAATGTTATCAAAGCGGCTCACGCTGAAGGTAAATGGACTGGTATGTGTGGTGAAATGGCCGGTGACCAAACTGCTGTTCCACTTCTTGTCGGAATGGGCTTGGATGAGTTCTCAATGTCAGCTACATCTGTTCTTCGTACACGTAGCTTGATGAAGAAACTTGACACAGCTAAAATGGAAGAATACGCTAACCGTGCGCTTACTGAATGTTCAACAATGGAAGAAGTTCTTGAACTTTCAAAAGAATACGTTAACGTAGACTAATCATAAAAAGTGGAGGCTTAGGCTTTCACTTTTTGGCTCTTTGTCAACTGTAGTGGGTGACGAAAAGCTAACATCTAGAGAGGACCGG
>DOTL01000054.1 GCA_003521145.1 Streptococcus sp.
CTACAGAAATTATAGAGCCGAGAATAAGCAAGCCTATCAAAGAAAGCTCATTGTAAAACCTATCTGAAGGTAAGATGAAAAATCAGATTTCCATCCCTGAAAACGGTTAATTTAGCTTTTGCTTTAGTTTAAGGTATCAAAGTGTTATAATATAAGCTGTTAGCTTTATATTTTAAGAGAAAATGTAGAGTAACGTAATAGAAAGTATGAGTTTTTTAAAGATATGAAAATTGAAAAGAAGCATCTTTTAGATTACACCATCTTGATACCTTATTTAATCTTATCAATAGTTGGTTTAATAGTAGTGTATTCAACAACGAGTGCTCGTTTAGTAGCCTTTGGTGCCAATCCCTTCGCATCTGTTATGAACCAAGGAGCCTTTTGGTTGGTATCCTTGTTCTCTATTTTTTTTATCTACCGACTGAAGTTGGACTTTCTCAGGAAAGATAAGCTTTTGGGTGCTGTTATTGCCTTTGAGATTTTACTTTTGGTCATTGCCAAATTTTTCACCAGGGAAATCAATGGTGCCAATGGTTGGATTGTGCTTGGTCCCTTGTCTTTCCAACCAGCGGAGTACCTTAAGATCATTGTTGTTTGGTTTTTGGCACACACTTTTTCAAAAAAACAGTCTGCCATAGAACGTTATGACTACCAAGCCCTGACGAAGAATAGATGGATTCCTATGAATGGTAAGGAACTTAATGACTGGCGTGTCTATTTGCTTGGTATGATCGGTTTGGTTGCTATCCAACCTGACTTGGGGAATGCGGCTATCATCGTATTGACTATAGTAGTGATGTTTTCAATTTCTGGTGTTAGCTATCGTTGGTTTACGGCCTTGTTTGCCTGTATTGTAGGGATTTCATCAGCGTTCCTTGGTTTAATTGCCTTAGTTGGGGTTCAAGCCATGGCTAAGGTACCTATCTTTGGATATGTTGCCAAGCGTTTCGCAGCATATTTTAATCCCTTCAAGGATTTGACGGGATCTGGTCTCCAGCTATCTCATTCATACTATGCTATGAGTAATGGAGGATGGTTTGGTCTCGGGCTTGGAAATTCGATTGAGAAAACTGGCTATCTCCCAGAAGCTACAACAGACTTTGTGTTTTCAATTGTAATTGAAGAGTTAGGTCTTATCGGAGCTGTCTTGATTCTGGCCCTTCTCTTTTTCCTCATTCTTCGTGTTATGATTGTGGGAGTTAAGGCTAGAAATCCATTTAACTCTATGATGGCACTGGGCGTGGGCGCCTTAATGCTAATGCAAGTCTTCGTTAACATCGGAGGAATCTCAGGACTGATTCCATCAACAGGGGTTACCTTCCCCTTCCTTTCGCAAGGTGGTAACTCGCTTTTGGTAACTTCAGTTGGGATAGCCTTTGTCTTGAACATCGCTGCTAATGAAAAGCGTGATAATATTGTTCAAGCTATTGAGGAAGAATTGTCTCAGACTCAAGAATTAGAAAATCAAGATGAAAAAATTGTACCTTTAAGAAGAAGTCGTTAATACGGCTTCTTTTTTACTTGATAGCGTTTGGCATTAGCAAAGAGATTACTCAAAGCTTATAGAAGTAGTAGAAATAGAAATACGGAAAGAAATATTTGTGATTACTCTAAAGAAAAATTGAAAACTATATAAAACACTTGCAATTCTATGACATTTTGATAGAATAGTAGAGTAAAGTTAGACTGTATTGCCTACTGTCTATCTATAAAATATATTTTATTGGAGGCTTTTCCTAAATGGCAAAAGAAAAATACGATCGTAGTAAACCACACGTTAACATTGGTACAATCGGACACGTTGACCACGGTAAAACTACTTTGACAGCTGCTATCACAACTGTATTGGCTCGTCGTCTTCCTAGCGCAGTTAACACACCAAAAGACTACGCTTCAATCGACGCTGCTCCAGAAGAACGTGAACGCGGTATCACAATCAACACTGCACACGTTGAGTACGAAACTGAAAAACGTCACTACGCTCACATCGATGCGCCAGGACATGCGGACTACGTTAAAAACATGATCACTGGTGCCGCTCAAATGGACGGTGCGATTCTTGTAGTAGCATCTACTGACGGACCAATGCCACAAACACGTGAGCACATCCTTCTTTCACGTCAGGTTGGTGTTAAACACCTTATCGTCTTCATGAACAAAGTTGACTTGGTTGACGATGAAGAATTGCTTGAATTGGTTGAAATGGAAATCCGTGACCTTCTTTCAGAATACGATTTCCCAGGTGATGACATTCCAGTTATCCAAGGTTCAGCACTTAAAGCTCTTGAAGGTGATTCTAAATACGAAGACATCATCATGGACTTGATGAACACTGTTGACGAATACATTCCAGAACCAGAACGTGACACTGACAAACCATTGTTGCTTCCAGTCGAAGACGTATTCTCAATCACTGGTCGTGGTACTGTTGCTTCAGGACGTATCGACCGTGGTGTTGTTCATGTTAATGACGAAGTTGAAATCGTTGGTCTTAAAGAAGAAAGCCAAAAAGCAGTTGTTACTGGTGTTGAAATGTTCCGTAAACAACTTGACGAAGGTATTGCCGGAGATAACGTCGGTGTTCTTCTTCGAGGTATCCAACGTGATGAAATCGAACGTGGTCAAGTACTGGCTGCACCTGGTTCAATCCACCCACACACTAAATTCAAAGGTGAAGTTTACATCCTTTCTAAAGAAGAAGGTGGACGTCACACTCCATTCTTCAACAACTACCGTCCACAGTTCTACTTCCGTACAACTGACGTAACAGGTTCAATCGAACTTCCTGCAGGTACTGAAATGGTTATGCCTGGTGATAACGTGACTATCGACGTTGAGTTGATCCACCCAATCGCCGTTGAACAAGGTACAACATTCTCTATCCGTGAAGGTGGACGTACTGTTGGTTCAGGTATCGTATCTGAAATCGAAGCTTAATTAATATTAAGTTCCCAATACAATTATTCGTCAGACAATAATTGAGAGAGTCGAGTTTACTCGGCTCTTTTTGGTGTTTGAAAATGTTTGTATTCTATACTCTTTAACTATTTAAGGTGCTTAAGCTGAGTTTTGATAGTGATCAAAAGACATAAAGCAGATTGAGTTTTCGGAATTTTCCTAAAATCCTAGTAATAGTAAGGGATTTGTGTTAAAATAAATAAGTAAATAAATAAAAAAAGAGGTATGTGAAATGTCACGTAAACCATTTATCGCAGGTAACTGGAAAATGAACAAAAATCCAGAAGAAGCAAAAGCATTCGTTGAAGCTGTAGCATCAAAACTTCCTTCATCAGATCTTGTTGAAGTTGGTATCGCAGCTCCTGCAGTTGACTTGACAGCTGTACTTGCTGCTGCTAAAGGTTCAAACCTTAAAGTTGCTGCACAAAACACTTACTTTGAAAATGCTGGTGCCTTCACTGGTGAAACTAGCCCACAAGTTTTGAAAGAAATCGGTATTGACTACGTAGTTATCGGTCACTCAGAACGTCGTGACTACTTCCACGAAACTGATGAAGGCATCAACAAAAAAGCAAAAGCAGTCTTTGCTAACGGTATGCTTCCAATCATCTGTTGTGGTGAATCACTTGAAACTTACGAATCTGGTAAAGCAGCAGAATTCGTAGATGCTCAAGTTTCAGCTGCTCTTGCTGGATTGACTGCAGAACAAGTCGCTTCAACAGTTATCGCCTACGAACCAATCTGGGCTATCGGTACTGGTAAATCAGCTTCACAAGACGACGCACAAAAAATGTGTAAAGTTGTTCGTGACGTTGTAGCTGCTGACTTTGGTCAAGAAGTTGCTGACAAAGTACGTGTTCAATACGGTGGATCAGTTAAACCTGAAAACGTTGCTGAATACATGGCTTGTCCAGACGTTGACGGAGCTCTTGTTGGTGGTGCATCACTTGAACCTGAAAGCTTCTTGGCATTGCTTGACTTCGTTAAATAATTTTACATAAAGTAGAGGTTTTCCTCGGCTTTTTTGGCTCTTTGTCAACTGT
>DOTL01000048.1 GCA_003521145.1 Streptococcus sp.
AACTTCATTATAGAACTTTCATTGATTAACATTCTTCAACTCTACTTGAGTGTTTACACATAATTATTGACAGTATCAGTATAGCTCTAATAACAAATGCATTGATATTTCAAACAACATAACAAACGGAACAGTTCCATGGCAATTATTTGGTTACGATTATAAAAATCAAGACTTGGCTAGGATAATTGATCTTTCAAAAGAACTGTTTATTTCTAAAGTGGGAATGGGAGACATACTCATACTTGATTCTTTCAATAAATTTTTAGAAACACTTCCAAGGGATAGAAACTATCCTTCAACACCATTTGACAAACTTCCAAAAAAACAGCCTCAGTTGAAGCAACTGTGACTAAAAACCAAAAATTTGTCACTCTTTCTACTATAGTAAAGGATTGTTTAGGCTATCTTCCAAATTGTACAGCAGAACAAATTCCATTGGTTGCCAAGAAAACTGTCCCTCGCAGTAGTGCTCCAAAGGTTTTTTAAATCATTTTGTGAATTTCGTTAATGAAAAACTCTAAAATTTTGCTGACAGAAAACTAGTTAGTAAATTAACTCACAAAAAAAGCCGTCAGTTTACTGACAGCTTTTTTATTATCCTTTAGATTTTACAATTGCAAGTAAAATTGCACCTGTTACGAACAGAACAATTCCAATTCCAACATAAACCAATTCTTTTTTGGTTTTCTTTTCACCAAGGAAGAGAATTCCTCCAATAGTTGAAATGATAACACCTAATTGTGAGAATGAAAAGGCAATTGCGTTACCAGCAGTGCTTGCAGCCATAAGCATAAAGATATTACCTACACCAAACATTACTCCATCAATTATATTTTGATAAACATATTTTTCCATTTTAATTTTGAAACGACCCATCACAAGTGCTCCAAAGATCATTCCAACTGACATTGGCAAGATAATTGTCAGTGTATCAAAATGAACATTGAACCAAAGTACTGCTAAGTTATTAAAAAGAATAACATAGAGAACATATCCCAAAGTTGAGTAAGTTAAAGCAATAAATCCTTTAGTATAATTACGTCTTTCTTTAACAACTGCATTTTCTGGGTCACATTTAGCTGAGAAATAGAACCCAACTACCAAAACAGCCATCGCAATAAATCCGATAATAAATTGAATTTGTTTTGTCCATTCGTGGAAAGCAAAAACCCCAAGCAATACACCAAATACTAATTGACTTCCTGATGAAAGTGGACTCGCTACTGAAACACCCATGTATTTCATTGAATTAAACTGACCAAATTGTCCAATTGCCCAAAGCAATCCACCAATAAATCCAATTAAGAAAATTTGCCATGTTAACGTTGGCATGCGGAATAAGAAAACAATAAGTGCAAAAACAAAAGCGCCCAAAGCCATTCCAAGTGTTTGTTGATTAGCATCACCACCAAGTTTATTAGCTACCAATCCGATAGAACCCCAAGCAAAAATTGGAACAAGCGCGAAAAGAACTCCTTGCATGTTTATATTTACCTCCTTAAAATAATTTTTTAGTTAAAATATTAAACATATCTCAATATTACTCTTTTTTAGGGAAAATTCAAGAACCATAACTGTGGCTCTACGTCAACTGGTGTTGAATAATAAATTTATCATTTGAGGCGGTTCTCCATTTTGGGAGCCGTCTTTGTCATGTTATGGCGTGATTTGGTAGATTCGTTTGAAGAAGTTCAGCTGATTCTTGAAGACAAAACAGGATCGTTTGAATGACTTGATGAGGTGGTTAATCCCTTCGATTGGACCGTTCGAATAAGGGCTGGTGACACGGCGAGAACAGTGACTTTGTGTGGCTTAAGCGTCGCGATCGTCATGTCCATTGCCGTACCGTTTGGCTCGTAAGTAGCTAACAGGTTTGCCAGTTACGCGGGATGTTTATTCACCATCTAAGCATCATGAAGCGCTAAGTAGGTCTCGTAGGTTTGTTTGAGCTTGGGCTCAGTATCAAGTGCGATATCGATGGTCTTGTGTTGAGTGACGTCTTCATTCAAACCAAACAGGAACTGTTTGTGTTTAGCGTCAGGTGCAGTTTGATGAAAAAGCCGCCAGTTTGTCTTTATGATCTTATAAGGACGGCTGTGTTTGTCATCAAGCTGTTTGAGCGCTTGGACGCGTACCTGATCAAGGGCACGAGTCGCAAGTTGAATGATATGGAACCGATCAATGACGACTTGGGCCTTGGGGAAACCTCATGAATAATGAGCGATGAAGAAGTTTTTAATCGTGCGGTTGAATCAATCACCAAGCAAGGCAATCAGACGATGTGAATCGGCATAAAGACAGATAAATGATATCATGCCATGAGTGGAACGGAACTCATCAAAGCAGAGTCGCGTGGGTAGCCGGCGAGCCGGTCGGAGTTTGAGATTTTGGTCAATGATCCGTTGAACTGAGGAAGCTGAGATCCCGATAATATGGGCGATGGTTTTGACTAGCAACCGTTCATGCGCTAACTTCAGGATTCGCTCTGTCATGTTAGCGGCGATCGTGTGGTTTTGGGTTGCACGAGTGGCATCTTGGCACTGACTGTGTGGTAACAGTTATGACAGCGCCATCGTTGCTTGTGCAAGTCAATGACTGTCGGTATTTCAAGCCCATTTAGGACGACGCGCACGTGGGACGTGTAAAACCCGTTAGGGTGCAAGGCCTCAAAGCCACACAGTGGGCACCGGGTTAACCGGTAAGTCAGCTCGGCATCAATCACATGATACTGGCGGCGACGTACCCAGTTGCCACAATATTCATGACGAACAAAGGCTACTTTGATATTATGGTCTGGTATTCCAAGGACGGAAAGTTTGATGAAATTTCCCTAGATGTGACTGACAGAATCACCTATTTAGTTGATGAAGTGATAAATAAAAGGATTGGAGAGCAGGATTATGAGAGAATTGAAACCCAAAAAATGCATGATGCCGAGCTGTGATAAAGAAACTTTTGATAAGAAAGCCTTCTTTTGTCGTGAGCACACTCGAGTATTCGAGTCATTTGTGAGTACTGCGAAAAAAGTTGCAGTACCTGCCGCAGCAAGTGCGACGCTGTTTGTGGCAAAAGTTATTAGTGGTAAGAAAAAATAGTATTAAAAAAGTTAGAATGATTAATAAAGAGCTGGGAGAAATTAAATGATTCATTACTCTGTCCTCTCTGTCTTTTTTCTCAATTTTACACTAAAATAGATTTTTTGGAAAACTTTGCAACAGAACTTAATGGTTAGCCTATGGATCATTGACTTTTGGTGCAATGGTGCCATTCTGGACTCGGGTCGGAACAACACCTGCTTATTTCCGTCAAACAACTGATAAAGTAGATAAAGGTAATTTCTACTGGAGTAATCGCTTGATTGCTGCTATCTGTGATCCTCATTTCCAACATCATGAAGCTGATTTGGATGCTTATGTAGAAACAACGATGGCTCTTGGCCATGCCATGATTAATCATGTTGATACCGCTTTAGCTAATGATGAAAGTATTGATTTTGAAGTTGAAAATCAAAAAATTAGTGATAAGATTCAGTCAGAAACAGATAAACTATTGGCAAAAGTCTTAGATGATGATAGTAATCTGATGACCAATCGTTTTTCTATGAGTGATTAAAGTCATCAAAAAAGCCTTTCCATAAAATTGGAAAGTTTTTTTCGTAGTTTAACATTACTTGTTTTCTTCATCCAGTTTCGAGAGGATCTGATAAAGTGTAATGAGGAAGAAAAGATTGAGTGAAATAAGAAGACCTGATGCCCATGGCAAATCGCTTTCTAAATTTCGAAGAGGTAAATTTCAAGAAAAGTATGCCGCAAAAGCACCACAAGCATAAAGCATACCAATAAGACTGTATTTAGAACTAATGAGTTTTTGACGTGAACGCCATATCAGGACTAGCCCTATAGCGAGGAAGGATGTGTAAAGCCAGTGAGACGATACAGCACCAATAGTTCGACCAAGAATTCCTGAGATTGTATAAGAAAAACCATCAGGCAAATCTGAAAGAATATAGGAGAAGTCTTTACTAATCTGGAAGCCCAGACCCGCCGTAATAGCGACAAGCAAGAGCCCCTTGTAACTTTTTGTTGGCACCATATAGATAGCAAAGAGAAAAACTGCAAGTTTGAGGGGTTCCTCAACTAGGGGAGCCATAAGAGCATCCTCAAAGCGGTAGAAGAAACTCTTTGAAGAAAGATGAGCAGAGTTACCCAGTCGTGAAAAAAGGTATTGGCATAACCAGCTATCCATCCTGTTATAAAGAGTCCACCAATTAGAGCAAATATGAGAACAAGTGGTTTCACCTACCATCTCTTGCCTAAGTACTGAATCAGAAATATTCCTGGTACGATATAACATAAGGCAATCAGTGTTGATAGTCCAATAATACCGTATGCCGAACAAGACAAAGCGTCTGAAGTGTATGATTACGTATCATAAGTCAGGCCTATGGCTGAAAGCAATAAAAAAGATATAGGATTAATTTTCGAAACATGTATAACATACTTTCCAAATGATATTTCCAGTATATCAAATAATTCTTTCTCGCCGAAATATTTCAATTTTTTTATTTAAGGATTTGAAAAATAAATGAAGTGTGATATACTTAACCAGTAAACTATTAACTGGTTAAGTATTTTGAAAGGAATAATATGAAAAAGAAACGCATTTTTGGCCTAGCAGGATTAGCAACAGTTGTTTTAGCTGTTGGTGCAGGCATTTATTATACGACTAGTAACCACGCTTCAAAAGGAAATAGTGACTTGAAGGTTTTGACCAGCTTTTACCCTGTTTATGAATTTACCAAGCAGGTTGTTGGAGATGAGGGAGAGGTGTCTTATTTTATTCCCGCTGGTAGTGAAGCCCACGATTTCCAACCATCTACTAAGAATGTCGCTGACATTGAAAAAGCTGACACTTTTGTCTACCTAAATGAAAATATGGAAACTTGGGTTCCAAAAGTTGAAAAGTCTATCAATACAAAAAATACAAAAGTTATTAAGGCAAGTCAAGGCATGGTTCTTTTACCTAGAACAGAGGAAGAAGATCATGATCACGGTGGAGAAGAACATCACCACGAATATGATTCCCATGTTTGGCTCTCACCTAAACGTTCTCAAAAATTAGTTGAAACTATTAGAGACGGTTTGATTGCTCAGCATCCAGATAAAAAAGCAGTCTTTACAACCAATGCCGAGAAATACCTTAAAAAATTAAAGACTTTGGATAAGGAGTATACTGAAGCCTTTAGTCAAGCAAAACAGAAAAGTTTTGTTACTCAGCACTCAGCTTTTGCCTACCTTGCCTTAGATTATGGTTTGACACAGGTACCAATTTCGGGTGTTTCAGCTGAGTCTGACCCTTCTGCAAAACGTATCGCTAGCCTTTCTAAGTATGTCAAAGAGTATGATATTAACTATATCTATTTTGAGGAAAATGCTTCAAGTAGTGTTGCTAAAACCTTAGCTAACGAAGTAGGAGTTAAGACAGCAGTTTTAAATCCAATTGAATCACTAACTAAGGAACAGTTGAAAAAAGGTGAAGACTATGTCAGTGTTATGACTGAGAACCTAAAGAATCTTCGTTTAACAACGGACGTTGAAGGTAAAGCTTTCCAACCTGAAATAGGAAGTGATGATAAGAAAACAGTTCAAAATGGTTACTTTGATGACAAAGATGTTAAAGACAGAGAACTTTCGGATTGGTCTGGTGAGTGGCAATCGGTTTTTCCTTATCTTCAAGATGGTACTTTAGATCAAGTATTTGAATACAAATCTCTATTAAATAAAGATAAAACTGCACAAGAGTACAAGGAATACTACACTAAGGGCTATCAATCAGATGTTTCCAAAATTGCTATTGATGGTAAAAAGATGACCATGACTTTCACAAAAAATGATGGTAGTAGTGTGACACACACTTATCGTTATGATGGGTATAAGATTTTGACCTATACTTCTGGTAAAAAAGGTGTCCGTTATCTCCTCACAGCAACGGACAGTCAAGCAGCGGATAACCCTTACCAATATGTTCAATTTTCAGACCATCAAATAGATCCAACAACCTCAGCACATTTCCATATATTCTTTGGAAATAGTAGCCAAGATGAGATTCTAAAAGAAATGGATAATTGGCCAACTTACTATCCTGGAAAACTTAGTGGCTTTGAAATTACACAAGAAATGGTTAGCCATTAATACTAGAAATGTACTCATTCGTGAGTGTTTTTCTTTTTTAAAAAATCTTTTATTTCTTAAACTCTTAGAAAATCGCTAGTGTCATTATTTTTAAACAGAAATTTAAAGCATAGTATTTTTTCTAAAAAAATCCTTTAAAAAATTAAATAATTACTACATTTTTCCATTCTTTAGTGGTACAATAATAATACGACTTTCAGATGACCAGGAGAGACCCATGAACCAGTATTTAGTAGCGATACATCATATTCAACTGCTTCAAGCAGAACTCGATATTCTAAATCATGATGCACGCTTACTTTTTGATTTAAAGATTGAACCAAATCTTGCTAAACGAGAGCTTGCTGACTTAAAAGTATCCCTATCTAAATTATCTGACAAAAACCTTTATATCGAAGGTACAATCTGGTATCAACCAAGTTTGTTTACAATCATTGATCAAAATTTAGGGGTTATTGATGACTGGCTCAAGGAATTAGATGACTTTTTTGAATTTACCTATAGTACAACAGTTTTCACTGTTTTGAAAGAAAATGAAAATCGAAGTTACGACTTATTACTTGGTCTCTATAGCCGTCTGGAATACATTATCTCAGAAATAAAAAATTGCCGTTAGATGACTAACGGCTTTTAGTATACAGAAAGATATAGGTTCTGTTTTAAATATCAAATAATTTGACAAAATACCCAAATGTGTGTAAAAGAAAATTTGAAAACACTCTAATAAAAAGAATGTTAAGTTAAATGAAGATAATAAATAAGTGAGTAAACAGGGGTTGAAATTGGGGGCTTTTCTTAGATATCATTTGGTGAGCCTTGCGTCACTGAGCTTTTTATGTCTTATTTTGTATGGGCTATATTCTTTAAATGGGCTCATTCCTTTTTCTCTAGATAGAGCTTCAGGTCTTGAAGTTAAGCATTATTCAGGATAGACCACCTCTTCGGTAAAAAAAGATGGTGACTATATGGTTCAGGATATTAGCGGTGAAACTAAGAGCTACAATGTTGATTTGAAAGTAACAAACGATGGGGACAAGGTTATCCAAACCTATGTCTTTGAGTATAAAAAATGATTCTACAATAAAAACTCACAAAATTAGAAAGATTGTGAGTTTTTTAGATGTCTTTTACCAAAGTCCTAATAGTTTTTGCATGAGAAGAGAAGCAAGACTAATTAATAACCAACAGACTCCTCCCACTAGAAGTGCTGAGCCACCTTTAGTGATCAGTGCTTTGAGGTTCGTTTGGAAACCGATAGCCGTCATTGCCATAATAATCATAAGTTTCGAAAGGTCTTTTAATGGTGAAAAGATGGCAGGTGTTACACCGAGTGACATTGCAACAGTTGTAATCAGTGAGGCCAAAAGGAACCAAAGGATAAAGTTAGGCACCGCTTTGGTTAGCGAGAATGCTTCCTTTGTATTGTCCTTTCGAGACTGCCATACAGAAAGCCCAAGAGTTATAGGTATGATAGCAAGTGTGCGAGTTAATTTAACAATTGTTGCCTGCTCTAGAGTGGATGTTCCATGTAAGCTATCCCAAGAACTAGCTGTAGCAGTTACAGAAGAAGTATCGTTGACAGCTGTTCCAGCAAATATGGCAAAGCCTTGATTACTAAGTCCCAACCAGGATCCCAAGTGAGGGAAGAGTAAAGCCGCTAAGATATTAAAAAAGAAAATTACAGAGATTGCTGTTGCAATAGATTCACCTTGAGCCTTGATTACAGGAGCAGTTGCAGCGATAGCAGATCCACCACAAATAGAAGAACCGACACCTACTAAAGTAGCAATTTCACTATCTAGCTTGAACACACGATGGACGACATAAGCAGTAAGCAGTGCCGTAGTAATAGTCACTAGAATAATGGGAAGTGATGTTACGCCAACATTAAAGACTTGTGAAAGGTTTAGCCCAAATCCTAGAAGAATAACGGCGTATTGTAATACGTTTTTAGATGTGAATTGCATTCCTGCTTTAAGTTTCTGAGAATCTCTTAGAATAATTCCTAGAAGAAGTCCTATAAATAAACCAAGGACTGGCCCACCAATAATAGGAAATAAGTTTCCAAGGAACCATGCCGCGAGAGATATAAGTATTGCAATACTTAGCCCTGGTAAGAATTCTTTTATTTTCATTCATTTATCTCCTTAAAATTTGACTATATTATAGCTTATTATAAATATGATGTAAAGGTAACATTTGTTTTAATTATCAAGGAATAGGTCTGAAAGTTGCGACTTGTCAGTTTTTCTGATAGAATAGTATTAAAATATTATAATTAAAAATCTTATGAAGGAAGGGTTGTATGTATCGTCATTTAAAGAAGTATATTATTTTTATTGTGGGAGCTTTTGTTTGTTCGCTCTTTTTGGTTCTAGCTTTTACAACAGATAGAAAAAATGATAACAGTGTTAAAGCTAAAGCTGAAGCTTCCTACAATCAAACTACGACGGCTTTTATTGATAGTATCGGAGAGACTGCGAGACAGATTGGTCAAGATTACAATATCTATGCTTCTGTTCTAATTGCTCAAGCTATTTTGGAATCAAATTCAGGTCAGTCAGGTTTGAGTCAGGCTCCTTATTACAACTTCTTCGGGATTAAGGGCTCTTATAATGGGAATTCTGTGACCATGCGTACTTGGGAAGACGATGGTACAGGGAAGACTTATGAGATTGATGAACCTTTCCGTTCTTATGGAAGTCTGAGTGATTCTTTAGCTGATTATGCTGCTTTGATGATGTCATCAACTTATGCTGGCACTTGGAAATCAAATACAAGTAGTTATGCAGATGTCACTCAAGCATTGACAGGAACTTATGCAACTGACAGTCTTTACGCTTCTAAATTAAATAGCATTATTGCATACTATGGTTTGACTGCCTACGATCAAGCTCCAGTTACTCAAACAACTAGTTCAACAAGTAGCCTTGTTTGGAACAGCTATAGAGGCTCATATACAGATGCTGAGACCTTATCTATAGATGAGGCCTGGGCAAGCTATAAAAATTATAAATAACAATGAGAGTCGAAAGGCTTTTTTTGTGCACTAAACACTTAAATTGTACAGTTTGAGCGATAAAAAGTCCCCAACATTCTATGCTGGGGACTAAAGCTATTAGTTGTCAAAAGTGACTTCTTTAACGAGGTTATCTAGGAATTTTTCCCCCATTTTAGAGAGGATTGCCTTTTCATGCTTCAAGTAAACAATATCAATCTCATCATCAATATCAAGCGGGATAGAGACAATGTTATCACCATTCAAATTACTATTTAAAATACCTGTAGCAATGGTGTAACCATCCAAACCGATTAAGAGGTTGAAGAGTGTTGCACGGTCTGAAACCACGATTGATTTTTTATGGGGGATCTGAGAGAGAATCTCTTCAGAGTAGTAGAAGGAATTATGAATCCCCTGATCATAGCTAAGGTATGGAAAGTCTTCTAAATCTTCCAAAGAGACAACGTCATGCTTAGCCAAGGGATTTGACTTGCTGACAAAGATATGTGGTCTAGCTTTGAAGAGACTGGTATATGTGAGACGGTTGTCGTCAAACATCTTAGTCAAGACATCTCGATTATAGCTGTTTAGGAAGAGAACACCGATTTCTGAACGGAAGTTCTTAACGTCTTCAATAATTTCGTAAGTACGTGTTTCACGTAAGAAGAGCTCGTAACGTGTCATATCTGCTCTCTTAAGAAGTGAGACGAAAGCATTGACAACAAAAGCGTAGTGTTGAGAGGAGACACTAAACAATTCACGTGTTTCTGTGTGACTCTTGTAGCGTTCTTCCAAGAGATTTGTTTGTTCTACTACCTGACGGGCATAGGAGAGAAATTCAACTCCATCCTTAGTTAAGGTGATTCCCTTAGGGTTACGGATAAAGATATCGATTCCCATTTCTCTTTCCAAGTCACGAACAGCATTTGAAAGACTTGGTTGCGTAATGAAAAGTTGTTTTGCAGCTTCATTCATTGAGCCGGTTTCGACGATTTTGATAATATAATGTAATTGTTGAATTCGCATAGCCTTATTATAGCATATTTTAAGGATTATTCCTTAGGATAAGGAGCGATTAAAAGGTCTTTTTAGGACTATACCAATTTTTATGCTTGACAATGTCAAATGTATGCAATATACTATCCTCGTTAAGCTTTTTAAAGAGCTTATTGACTATACCAATTTTAAATGAAGGAGACATGACCTCTTTGATCAGAGGTTATTATTAAAAATATGTGTGGAATTGTTGGTGTTGTAGGTAATACAAATTCAACTGATATCTTGATTCAAGGACTTGAAAAGCTAGAATACCGTGGTTATGATTCAGCTGGTATCTTTGTAGCTGATGATGCATCTAGTCAATTGGTTAAGGCTGTTGGCCGCATTGCGGAACTTGCTGCTAAAACTGAAGGAGTAGAAGGCACAGCTGGTATTGGACATACTCGTTGGGCAACTCACGGTAAACCAACAGAGGACAATGCTCACCCACACTGCTCAGAAACAGAACGTTTTGTTTTGGTTCACAATGGTGTTATTGAAAACTATCTTGAAATTAAGGAAGAATACCTTTCTGGTCACCATTTCAAAGGCCAAACTGATACTGAAATTGCAGTTCACTTGATTGGAAAATTTGTTGAAGAAGATGGTTTGTCAACTCTTGAAGCATTCAAGAAAGCTCTTCACATTATACGTGGATCATATGCCTTTGCCTTCATGGATTCTGAAGATGCCTCAACAATTTATGTGGCAAAAAACAAATCACCACTTTTGATTGGTCTCGGTGAAGGATATAACATGGTCTGCTCAGATGCCATGGCTATGATTCGCGAAACTAATCAATACATGGAAATTCATGATCAAGAATTGGTTATCGTGAAGGCTGATAGTGTTGAAGTTCAAGACTATGATGACAATGTGAAAGAACGTGATAGCTATACAGCTGAACTTGACCTTTCTGATATTGGTAAAGGCACATACCCTTACTACATGCTCAAAGAAATCGATGAGCAACCAACAGTAATGCGTAAGCTTATCCAAGCCTACACAGATGACAAGGGGCAAGTTACTGTAGATGCTGATATTATCAAGGCTGTTCAAGAGGCTGATCGTATCTATATCCTTGCAGCAGGAACATCATATCATGCTGGTTTTGCTTCTAAGAAGATGCTTGAAGAGTTAACGGATACACCAGTTGAGCTTGGTATTTCTTCTGAGTGGGGTTATGGTATGCCACTCCTTAGCAAGAAACCTCTCTTTGTCTTTATTAGTCAATCAGGTGAAACAGCAGATAGCCGTCAGGTTCTTGTTAAAGCTAACGAGTTGGGTATTCCAAGCTTGACAGTGACAAACGTTCCGGGATCTACTCTTTCTCGTGAAGCTGACCACACGATGCTTCTTCATGCTGGACCAGAAATTGCCGTAGCTTCTACTAAAGCTTACACTGCTCAGATTGCAACTCTTGCCTTCTTGGCTAAAGCTGTCGGTGAAGCTAATGGTAATGAAAAAGCTAAAGCTTTTGACTTGGTACATGAATTGTCACTTGTAGCACAATCTATCGAATCAACACTCTCTGAAAAAGAAGTTATTGACGAGAAAGTGGCAGCTCTTCTTGCAGAAACACGTAACGCTTTCTATATTGGACGTGGTCAAGATTACTATGTTGCTATGGAAGCCAGTCTTAAATTAAAAGAAATCTCATATATCCAATGTGAAGGTTTTGCAGCAGGTGAGTTGAAACACGGAACGATTGCTTTGATCGAAGATGGTACGCCTGTTATTGCGCTCTTGTCTGACGCTGTTCTTGCTAGCCACACTCGTGGTAATATTCAAGAGGTGGCAGCACGTGGTGCTAAAGTGTTGACTATTGCTGAGGAAAATGTTGCTAAAGAAGGTGATGACATCGTTCTTAATAACGTTCACCCTTACTTGTCACCAATTTCAATGGTTGTACCGACACAATTGATTGCTTATTTTGCGACACTCCATCGTGGACTCGACGTCGATAAACCACGTAACTTGGCTAAATCAGTTACTGTTGAATAAAAATACCAACATCTCTTACAATGTAAGGGATGTTGTTTGTTTTTATCGTTTTCACCCTTGCTTAATTGGGAAATCTAAAGTAGAATAGTATCTATATCACATTCTTAGGAGAGAATTATGTCATTACCAAATTGTCCAAAATGTAACTCAGAGTATGTTTATGAAGATGGAATCTTGCTTGTATGTCCTGAATGTGCATATGAGTGGGATCCAAACGAAGTTGCAGAAGAAGAAGGACTTGTGGTTCTTGATAGCAATGGAACACGTCTTGCTGATGGTGATACTGTTACAGTTATCAAAGATTTGAAAGTAAAAGGTGCGCCAAAAGATATTAAACAAGGCACACGTGTTAAAAATATTCGTTTGGTTGAAGGTGACCACAATATTGATTGTAAGATTGATGGTTTTGGTGCTATGAAACTTAAATCTGAATTTGTTAAGAAAATCTAATAAGCTTTAGAGATGCTAGACTTAAGTATTGTTTGTTTCTCAGGACAGACTATTTAAGTCTATCGGGAGTGTGACTATGAACTCATTTTGAAAAATGGGTCTAGTCGCACCCCTTTTTACTATTTTCAAAATCTTATATCATTTTTTTAAAAATTTGGTATAATATTCAGTAATACTAAATAATTATAGGAGTTTATATGTCATACGTTTTGGAAGTATTACCAGCCCTTTTGAACGGTGCGGTAGTCACACTTCAAGTATTTTTCATTGTTATCGTACTGTCGATTCCATTAGGGATTGTACTTGCTTTCTTAATGCAGATTAAATTCAAACCTTTAAATTGGTTATTAACCCTTTACGTTTGGATTATGCGTGGAACGCCCCTCCTTTTACAATTGATCTTCGTTTATTACGTTCTTCCAAGCGTTGGGATTGTCTTTGATCGTCTACCAGCTGCTATTCTTGCTTTTACGCTTAACTATGCAGCTTATTTCGCAGAGATTTTCCGTGGAGGAATCTTGGCTATTCCGAAAGGACAATACGAAGCAGCAAAAATGCTTAAACTTAGTCCTTTCCAAACCATCCGCTACATTATCCTTCCTCAGGTAGTCAAGATTGTCTTGCCAAGTATCTTTAACGAGATTATTAACTTGGTTAAGGATTCATCATTGGTTTATGTGCTTGGGGTTGGAGACCTTCTTTTGGAAAGTCGTACCGCTGCGAACCGTGATGCGACCTTAGCACCGATGTTTGTGGCCGGAGCTATTTATCTTATCCTTGTGGGTGTGGTGACTGTGGCTTCGAAAAACATCGAAAAGAAATTCAACTATTATAAATAGGAGACCTTATGTTAGAATTAAAAAATATTTCCAAGCAATTTGGTCAACATAAAATTTTTGATAACTATAACCTAACTGTCGAAGAGGGAAAAATCTTAGCTATTGTCGGACCATCTGGTGGTGGTAAAACGACTCTCTTGCGTATGCTAGCAGGACTTGAAACCATTGATTCAGGACAAATTATTTATGAAAATGAAGAGATTCCCTTGGATCAGATGGAAAGTCGTAACTTGCTCGGTTTTGTCTTCCAAGATTTCCAACTGTTTCCACATTTGACAGTCTTGGATAACCTAATGCTTTCGCCAATTAAGACGATGGGAATGTCTAAAGAAGATGCCCAGAAAAAAGCTCAAGCCCTACTTGACCGTTTAGGTCTTGGAGGTCACGGAAATGCTTATCCTTACTCTCTTTCTGGGGGACAAAAACAACGTGTTGCATTTGCGCGTGCTATGATGATTGATCCGAAAATTGTAGGTTATGATGAACCAACATCAGCTCTTGACCCTGAGTTGCGTCAAGAAGTGGAGAAATTGATTTTGCAGAATCGTGAAACTGGGATTACGCAAATCGTTATCACTCACGATATGCAGTTTGCACAGCACATCGCCGATGAGATTGTCACTATCAATCCAAAATAGTGAGGATTTTCCATGAAAAAAATAGTAAAAACGATTTTGCTAGGCTATCTTGTCATTTTGCCTTTGTTTGCGCTATCAGCTTGTAGCTCGCGCTCACATTTTGCAACTCAGAAAGATCAGTGGCAAACCTATACCAAAGAAAAGAAAATCAAAATTGGTTTTGATGCAACCTTTGTTCCTATGGGATATGAGGAAAAGGATGGTAGCTATGTTGGTTTTGACATTGATCTTGCAACTGCAGTCTTTAAATTGTACGGTATCGATGTCGAATGGCAGGCTATTGACTGGGATATGAAAGAAACAGAACTGAAGAATGGGACAATTGACCTCATTTGGAATGGTTACTCGGTCACGGATGAGCGTAAGCAGTCTGCGGACTTCACGGAACCTTATATGGTCAATGAACAAGTACTGGTAACCAAGAAGTCTTCGGGAATTGATTCTGTTGCTGGAATGTCAGGTAAGACCTTAGGTGCCCAAGCAGGGTCTTCCGGTTATGATGCTTTCAATGCTTCTCCGAAGATTTTGAAGGATAGCGTTGCCAACCAAAAAGCAGTCCAATATTCCACCTTTACTCAAGCCTTGATTGACCTTGATAGTGGACGTATTGACGGTCTATTGATTGACCGTGTGTATGCCAATTACTACTTAGAAAAATCAGGGGTTCTGGATCAGTATAATGTTATACCTGCTGGTTATGAAGGTGAAAGCTTTGCTGTAGGTGCTCGTAAAGCAGATAAGATACTGATCAAAAAAATCAATCAAGGATTTAGAACCCTTTATAAAAAAGGAGAATTCCAAAAGATTTCTAACAAGTGGTTTGGCGAAGATGTTGCCACAGACCAAGTTAAAGGGAAAAAATAGAAGGATAACAACATTCTAGAAGGGATGTTGCTATTTTTTTATGGAAAATAGGTAGTGTAAAATAAGTTGTGTAAACACAAAAAGGAATAAATCCGTTATAGTAGAGTTGCAAAACATTACTAGAAAGAGATTTATTCCTAT
>DOTL01000037.1:0-36096 GCA_003521145.1 Streptococcus sp.
CAAGCGAAATTGAATTGGACTCATCCAGTTCAATTTTTGTTTGATTCGTTTTGTATTATAGTACCTAATCCAGATTACAATAACCTGTTCAAGTTCTTCGAAAGACGAGAAGATATGTCCGTAGTAAATTTCTTGTTTAAGTAGCCCAAAGAAATTCTCCATAACTGAATTATCATGACAGTTTCCTTTACGGCTCATAGACTGAAAAATTCTATGAGATTTTAATTTAGAAACATAGTCTCTCATTTGGTATCCCCATCCTTGATCTGAGTGGAAAGTACGTCGATAAGGACAATCAGATGTCACAGCTAAGGCTTGATTTAGAGCAATATCAATTGATTGATAAGAGGGGTGTTTAGAGATATGATAACTAATCACCTCGCTATTAAATAAATCAATGTAAGGATTGAGATAACACTTTTTCTGAATTCCATCTTCATAATATTTGAATTCTGTCGTATCTGTTGTGATTTTTTGATGAGGAATGGAAGTTCTGAAGCGTCTGTGCAATTTATTTTTAGCTACCGTCCCTACTTTTCCTTTATATGAATTATATTTACGTGATTTGTGCCAATAAGACGTCACACGAAGCCCTAGCTTCTTCATTAAGCGCTGTACCTTCTTGTGGTTGACGTGATAGCCACGTTGCTTAAGTAATTCACTCATTGGACGATAACCTGCATTGGCATGTTCTTGACGTATTTTAAGCATTTCTTTTTCGATAAGCTCATCTTTGTTTACCCGTTCAAAACAGTTAACCCAATAATAATAAGTAGCTTTAGGGAATCCTGTAACTTTCAAGATTTCNNACGGAGACTGTAGATGAGTCTTGATTTTTGTTCATTAGAGCATTTTTCTCCAATCTCCGAAGTCCTTTTAAATAAGCTACCTCAATTTGCGCATAACGTAATTCTTGTTCAAGTTCTTTAATTCGTTGAGAATCATTTGGGTTCTGAGTCATAGACGATGCCATGCTTTCTAGTTTTTTACGCCGTCCTCTCTTTTTGCTTATTGGGACTTCTCCATAAATTTTGAAATGATTAACCCAGCTTGCAAGTAAGGTAAAATTAGTAATTTCGAATTTTCTTGCCACAGCTTCATACGTTAAATCAGTTGTTAAATAACATTGTACCGCATTTTCTTTCAACTCCATAGAATAATTTTTATTGACTTTGGAGTGAGCTGTAGGAAGTCCTTCTTCTCGATAATTGCGAATCCAGCGTCTAACCTGACTAGATGAGCCTACATTGTGCAGTTTAGCAAGATAGGTAGAGCCTCCCTTGCCAGATAAATAATCTTGAATAACGCGTTGTTTTAATTCTATGGAATATTTGACCATAAGAAAAGACCTCCGAAATATAGATTTGAAAAGTCTATATTTTGGGGGTCACTACATAATTGCCAGGTTCTTTTGTTTGTCTGTTTTTACCTCTTAGGGTCTAAACTTTACCACTTACCTAAAAGGCCTTGTTTAGTTTAAAGCATCTGTTATAATAGAAGAACCATCAAAAGGACAGAAAAGGAGTATTATGAAAGTTAGCATCGCATTGGACCCTTCTATAGATGAGCATGAGATCTTGATTCGAGCTCCTCAATTAACAGAAGAAATGGCACAGCTCCAAGAGTCTATTTTAAAGCAAAAGTTAGTTCCTTTAGTCTTTTACAAGGATCGCAGCGAATATTTTCTGGATTTGGCAGATATTCTCTTTTTTGAAACAGATGGGGAGAAAATTTATGGTCATACTAAGGATGAGGCCTATGAGGTGAAGCAAAAGCTCTACGAATTGGAAGACATGCTTCCGATTGCCTTTTGTCGGATTTCCAAATCGACGATTGTTAATGCTAAGCAGATTTATTCTTTGGAGAAGTCTTTTTCAGGGACCAGCACGGTGAATTTCTATCAGATCCACAAGCAGGTCCATGTATCAAGACGCTACTATCAAGTTTTAAAAGAACGACTAAACGAAATGAGGTAAGATAATGAGAAAAAAATTAATTGGGATCCTCTTGATCCTTTTGGCAGCTTTGGTAATTGTACAAGACTATTTTATAAAATGGGAAATTAGTATTTGGATGTTGGCCTGGGTAGTCTTACTGGCAACTTTGTCCCTTTCTAGTCTTTTGAAGCGACATTTTGGTCTTGGTTTCGCCTATGGCATTGTGGCTCTATTTTCACTCAATGTACAGTTCTATTTTCTGCCAGTATCTAATTCGGTCCTTATTTTTTCTTCCATTCTTGCAGTTATTGGCTTGAACATTCTCTTCAATTCTTCTGGTAAAACAAAGAATCATTTTGGATTGGGGTCTACTGGTTCGGACGCTAATGCTAATAATGGTGGAAATGATATTGATGTCACTTTTTCAGCAGTGACCAAATATCTCAATGACCAGAAATTTACGCATGGGAGTGCGGATGTTAGTTTAGGACAGGCTTCCGTTTATTTTGATAATTGCCGTATTGAGGGGCCATCTGCCCAGTTTGATGTGGACGTTTCTCTTGGAAGTCTTAGCCTCTATGTGCCCAGTGATTGGCGGGTACATGTGAATGTAGATAACTCTCTTTCAGCTGTACAACATGAGGAAAATCCTAGCAACTTGACTAGCAAGGACTTCTACATCAAAGGAGATGTTTCCTTGGGTAATTTAGAAATCATCTATGTTGGTGAGAATGCGATTGATTAAGTTAGTGGAGGGAACCTCTGATTAATATAATACCTATTGTTTTATCTCATCTCCTGTGATAAGATAGGCTCAATCTATTTTCAGGAGGGACAAGATATGGTTTCTACTATTGGTGTTGTGAGTTTATCTAGTGGAATTATCGGTGAAGATATTGTCAAACACGAGGTGGACTTGGGTGTCCAACGTCTAAAGAATCTGGGACTCAAACCTGTCTTTTTGCCCCATTCACTAAAAGGATTAGACTTTATCAAGGAGCATCCTGAGGCACGTGCAGAGGATTTGATTCAGGCATTTTCTGATGATAGCATCGACATGATTCTATGCGCCATCGGTGGAGACGATACTTATCGTTTACTTCCTTATCTTTTTGAAAATGACGAGCTAAAAAAGGTTATCAAACCAAAGATATTTCTTGGCTTCTCAGATACAACTATGAACCACCTCATGTTACATAAACTAGGTATCGAGACTTTTTACGGCCAATCATTTCTAGCAGACATTTGTGAGTTAGACAAAGAAATGTTGCCATATAGCTTCCACTACTTTAAAGAATTGATTGAGACTGGAAAAATCTCAGAAATCCGCCCTAGTAATGTTTGGTATGAGGAACGGACTGATTTTAGTCCCAAAGCCTTGGGAACACCTCGTGTCAGTCACGAAAATACAGGTTTTGACTTATTACAAGGCAATGCTCAGTTTGAGGGAGAAATTCTCGGTGGTTGTCTTGAGTCTCTCTATGATATTTTTGACAACTCTTTACACACAGATAGCACGGACCTCTGCCAAAAATACAAACTTTTCCCTGACTTGTTAGACTGGGAAGGAAAAATTCTCTTGCTAGAAACTAGCGAAGAAAAGCCTAATCCTATCGCTTTCAAAAAGATGTTAATAGTTTTGAAAACGACAGGAATATTTGAAGTTATTAGTGGACTTTTAGTCGGAAAACCCATGGATGAGATTTATCATGACGATTATAAGAAAGCATTGTTAGAGATTATAGATGGTAATGTGCCGATTGTCTATAATCTGAATGTTGGTCATGCTACACCAAGAGCCATTGTTCCCTTTGGAGTTCATGCCTATGTGGACGCAAAGGAGCAAGTCATTCTCTTTGACTATAATAAAAAAAGCTGAGGTGAGATTCTCAGCTTTTTTTAGAAAGTAGGAGTATCTTAGTTGCTATAAAGCATGACAATTTAAGCGGATAATACTCCTGTATTTATAAGTTCATCCAGTCTATCAGATTGGTTGACACTCAAGGGAGTGGGACAAGGAACAATTTTCAAAACAGTATTTATATTTCTAAGGAACGCTCGGTCCTCAACTGTGACTTTTTCTCAGGTTTGAGTCGTTCGGCCTTTGCCTTGGCTAGTGTGGGGAATCACGCCTTCTTTGCTGTTTTGGAAACCATTGTCTTTATCCTATCTTACTCTGTCTTTAGTAAGTTCTTTTACAAGGAGTTTCCAGACGTTGGTCATATTTTTGGTGCCTACCGTTGGGAAGTTGGGATTACAGTACTCTTGGTTTTCTTGGCGTCGCATTTCATTGCCCTCTTTATCTCAGCCTTGGTTGGCAAATCTGAGATTACTTCTGTTATCCTAGCAGTCGTTGTGGGCATCATGCAATTTTCATTGTCGGGAACTATCCTATCTTTGCCAAAAGCCATTGATTGGGTACAAAAATTTATCTATCTAGGTTATGACCACAAGCTTTTTGGGATTTCTAGTTACTTGTCAGACTTGCCATCTAGTTTGGCTAAGTACCATGACAGACAGTCTTATCAGACGGTTGTGGAACAATTTTCAGAGGAAGTACGTGACCAAGAAGAGGCTCTTGCTGAACAGGTGTATCAGAATGTTCTTAGAGAGTGCCAAGGAGTTTGAACGTTTCCGTGTCATTGATAATCCAAAGCTAGAAAATATTCAATCTTTGCCCTTACGTAGTCTTCTTTCGGCTCGTATGATGGAGGCTAAACGTAGTAATATTCCAGTGACTTGTGATATCCTGAGGAGATTTCAGGCTTTACCATGAATGTGGTTGACTTGACCCTACAAGTGTCCATTTTCTTTAGTAATGCGATTGATGAGAGTAAGCAGGTCCCTGCCAGTCAAATCAATTTTAGTTTTCATCGCCATGATAAGGATGGTAGTTACCATTTCGTCATGGAAAATAGGACGCAAGAAGAAAAAGTTGACCTTGATGCCATTATGCAGGAAGAAAATCAGAAGAAGACCTCTGGTCTGAACCTTCACTCAGCCAAGGATATTCTTAGAAAGTATAGTGATGCCAATCTGATTACAAGCAATGGCGATTACCTCTTCAAACAGGAATTGATTTTTAAATAATGATGTAGAGCTAAATCAAAGGATTTGGCTCTTTTTTCCGTTACAGGTCCATAAAGGAGGGCTCTTTGCTGTTGAGCTTGTGGTTAAATCTGAAACTTAGGACATCGGAGGAGAAAGGGGTTAAGGGGGGAGTCTGATTGTTGCTTCATTCTGTGTTATAATAGCAAGGATTAGTGGTTCTTAGCGCTAAGTGAATGGCGATTCCTACTTAGCCTAACGACTGGTGTAGAGACAAGAAAGGGACGACGTCTTATGAAATTACTTTATACGGATATGTCTCAGGATTTAACAGAAATTCTGACAGAGCAGGCAACCAGCTATGCTCAAAAGGGAAAGAGGGTCTTTTATATTGCTCCAAATGCCCTATCATTTGAGAAGGAGCGTAAGGTCTTGGAATACCTGCCTCAGTCAGCATCCTTTGAGATTACGGTGACTCGTTTTACTCAGATGGCTAGATACTTTATTCTCAATACGAGTAACCCAAAAACTCAGTTGGATGATACTGGTCTGGCCATGATTTTTTATAAGGTCTTGTCGCATATGGGCGATGATGAGCTCAAGGTTTATAGTCGTTTACGCAAGGATAGTAACTTTATTAATCAATTAGTGGACCTTTACAAAGAGTTGCAGCAGGCTAATATGACAGTTCTAGATTTGCAGCATTTGGATCAGGCGGAGAAACAAGAGGATTTGGTAAGGATTTTCAGTGCGGCTCAGGATCTCTTGTTGGCGGGAGAATTTGACAATCAATCCAAACTCAGTGCCTTCTTCAAGGAAATTACCTCAGGCCACCTAGATAAGGCCTTGAGTAACACGGTTTTGATCATTGATGGCTTTACGCGTTTTTCTGCCGAGGAGGAAGCCTTGGTTGGACTCTTGAATGATAAGTGCCACCAGATTGTCATTGGTACTTATGCTAGTCAAAAGGCTTATAAGGCCAATTTTGTCTATGGCAATGTTTATCAGGCTTCAGTGGATTTTCTAAGGACTCTGGCTCATACCTATAAGGTGACACCTGACTACGTGACGACAGACAAGGAGGGCAATCCTTCTTTTGCTCGCATTAGTCGTCTTTTGGAGAGCCGTCATGATTTTAGTACGGTAGACGAACAGCTGACTGCTCAGGACAAGCAAGCCTTGCAGGTCTGGGAAGTGGTCAACCAAAAGGAAGAAGTGGCTCAGGTTGCCAAGAGTATTCGTCAGTTACTGGCAGATGGCAAGCGCTATAAGGATATCTTGGTTTTGCTTGGTGATGAGGAGAGTTACAAGCTTCAGGTGGGGCAGATTTTCCGCAAATTTGATATTCCCTATTATTTCGGTAAGGAAGAAAGCATGTCTAGCCATCCTTTGGTGCAGTTTGTGGATTCGCTGGAACGCATCAAACGTTATAACTACCGTGCTGAGGATTTGCTCAACCTTGTGAAATCTGGTCTCTATGGTGGCTTTGCTCAAGAGGATCTAGACCTTTTTGAGTATTATGTCAATTTTGCAGATATCAAGGGGCGTCACAAGTTCTTGTCTGATTTTACGGCCAATAGTCGTGATAAGTATGATTTAGACCAGCTAAATGCCTTGAGGTCACAACTGGTAGAGCCCTTGGACAAGTTGCTTAATAGTCGCAAACAAAAGGGTTCTAGTCTACTCAAGAAACTTGCGGTCTTTTTAGGGGCTGTACAGGTGCCAAGTCAGATGGCTAGTTTGACTGTCAAGGCCAGTGAGGCTGAAAAAGAACAGAATGAACAGGTCTGGAAGGCTTTCACACAACTCTTGGAGCAGGTTGAGACTATTTTTGGAGAAGAAACGTTGTCAGTGGATGACTTTTTGTCCATTTTGCGTTCGGGAATGTTGGCCTATGATTATCGTACGGTTCCAGCCACTGTTGATGTGGTCAATGTGAAGAAATACGATTTGATTCAACCACATTCAGCTCCTTATGTTTTTGCCCTGGGGATGACCCAGTCACATTTTCCAAAGGTAGGGCAAAATAAGAGTCTCCTGTCTGATGAGGAGCGTAGTCGTATCAATGAGGCGACGGATGAACACAGGAGTTTGGATATTGTTACGCAGAGTAATAGTCAGCGGGGGCATTTTGTGGCCATGTCACTTTTCAATGCGGCTAGTGAACAATTGGTGCTTAGTCAACCACAAATTCTCAATGAGACGCAGGATGACATGTCGGTTTATTTGAAGGAACTTCTTGACCTTGGTCTTCCTTTGGTTGAAAAGGGACGTAATCGTTTTGAGGCTAAGGGTGACCAGATTGGAAACTACAAGGACCTCCTATCAACTGTTATTGCCCTTAACAGTAGCCATCTAGATGCTGATTTGGATAAGGAAACGCAGACTTTCTGGTCAGTTGCTGTGCGTTATCTCCGTAAGCGACTTGATAAGGACCAAGTCTTGATTCCAAATGTGATTGACGATGTGACGACAACCAAGGTGGATAATCAGGTCATGCAGTTGGTCTTTCCGAGGGAAGAACCTTTGAAATTATCAGCTTCGGCTCTGACGACCTTCTATAACAACCAGTATCTTTATTTCCTACGCTATGTCTTGGGGCTCCAGGAGTTGGAGTCTATTCATCCGGATGCTCGCCACCACGGGACTTACTTGCACCGTGTCTTTGAGCGTGTGATGGGTGATTCTTCGTCAGAAAACTTCGATGATAAATTGGAAAAGGCTATTGCTCAGACCAATCAGGAACAACCCTTTGAAACTCTCTATACCGAGGACCAAGAGAGTCGCTTGTCTCGTCAGATTTTGGAAGATATCGCCCGTTCAACTGCTAGTGTTTTGCGTGACAATGCAGCAGTTAAGGTTGAGCGTGAGGAAGCCAAGTTTGACTTTCTTCTAGCAAATAGCATCAAGATTACAGG
Source organism: Streptococcus sp. (assembly GCA_003521145.1). GTDB lineage: Bacteria > Bacillota > Bacilli > Lactobacillales > Streptococcaceae > Streptococcus. Next base: position 7,904 of record DOTL01000037.1, read on the forward strand.
GATTATTGACCGTGTGGACCGTTTAACGGATGGGGCTCTGGGTGTCGTTGACTACAAGTCAGGTAAAAATGTCTTTGACATTCAAAAATTCTACAATGGCCTCAGTCCGCAATTGGTGACCTATCTGGAGGCACTTCGACAAACCTATAAGGTCGATGCTGACCAGCTTTTTGGTGCCATGTATCTTCACATGCAGGACCCACAACTTAACCTAGCCCAGTTTGGTCTGGATAAGCTAGCAGCTCAGGCTCATAAGGAATTGACCTATAAGGGGCTCTTTGTGGCTTCAGAAACAGATCATCTGGCTAGTGGAAACTATGATTTACAAAAAACTGTCACTTATGACAAGGAGGACCTAGAAACCTTGTTAGACTACAATATTAAGCTTTTTACAGATGCTGCTGAGATTATTCGAAGTGGGAATTTTGCGGTCAATCCATATACTGAGGATGGCAAGTCTGTTCAAGGGGAACAAATCAAGTCTATTACTCATTTTGAGGCCGACCGCCACATGGGACAGGCTCGAAAACTCTTGCGTTTACCAAGTAAGGGCAAGAAGGAAGCCTACTTGGAGCTGATGGCAAAAGATGAGGAAGATAATCAGATGCAAGTTGCTGAAAAAACCATCCCCTTTCTTGTCACTAATCAAGCTGTAAAAGCAGACAAAAAAGACCAGGAGGACAACCATGTTGACTAAAGCTTTTTTAAGTCCAACAGAGATTAAGGAACGCATTGCCCAAGAAGCAGCTTCTGATAAGGAACGCAAGTTAACACCTGAGCAGATTGAGGCCATTTACAGTAATGGTAGCAATATTCTTGTATCAGCTTCGGCCGGATCAGGAAAAACCTTTGTCATGGTCGAGCGTATCCTTGATATGATTGGACGTGGTGTTGGTATTGACCAACTCTTTATCTCAACCTTTACGGTAAAGGCTGCAGGTGAGTTAAAAGAGCGTCTGGAAAAGCGTCTGACAGAGCAGTTGGGAAAAGTTGAGACGGATGAAGAGCGTGCCTTTCTTTCAGACCAGATTGCCAAGATTGGGACGGCTGATATTGGAACCATGGATGCCTTTACTCAGAAATTGGTCAATCAGTATGGCTATCTCTTGGGTGTGTCACCTATTTTTCGTATCATGACAGACCCTGCTGAGCAAACGTTTATGAAAAATGAGGTTTATGCCGATCTTTTCAACGATTACATGCAGGGAAAGGATGCTCAATTTTTTCAAAAATTGGTCCGCAATTTCGCTGGAAATGGTAAGACTAGTAAGGCCTTCCGTGATCTAGTTTACGATGTCTATAACTTTTCTCAGGCTACTGCAGGTCCTGAAAAATGGCTGCGTCAAAATCTCTTGAAAGGGCAGACGGATGCCAAGCCAGAACAAGCTAAAGCAGAGCTTTTAGACGGCCTTAAAGATGGCTTTTTGGCTGATTTCCTAGCTTTCCTCAGAGACCATATAGGCCTAGCTCAGCGTGAATTTGCCAAGGCCAAGTATCTGAATAATGTGTCAGATGCCATTATCCTTCTTGAGGGAGCCTTGGACAATGACCAAACCGATATGGAGGACTTGCTCAAACAACTCTTGACTCTGTCAGGAGGGACTGGCTTGACAAATATGACCCGTCCTAAAGACGAGGAACTCAAGGCCTACAAGGAAACTTACAACAAGACCAAAAATGAGTTTGTGGCCCAGTTGCGAGAGATTGATACCCAACTAACGGTCCTCAAGGTTTTGACCAAGCATAATGATGACATCCTACCTCTGTTAGAGCTGCTTCAGGCCTTTGTGCTTGATTTTTCAGACCAGTATTTACAAGCCAAGGTTCAGGAAAATGCCTTTGAATTCTCAGACATTGCCCATTTTGCCATCCGTATTTTGGAGGAAAATCCGGAGGTGGCAGCCAGCTATCGTGACCGTTACCATGAAGTAATGGTAGACGAGTATCAGGACAATAGTCATACCCAAGAACGCATGTTGGAGCTCCTCTCTACCGGCCACAACCGATTCATGGTAGGAGATATCAAGCAATCCATCTATCGTTTCCGTCAGGCGGACCCTCAGATTTTTAATGGCAAGTTCCAGCTCTTCCTTGAAAATCCAGATGCAGGTAAGCTGATTCTCCTTAAAGAGAACTTCCGTAGCCAATCTGAGGTTCTTGATGCAACTAATGGTGTTTTCAGCCACCTCATGGATCAGGAAATCGGGGACATCCTCTATGACAAGACTCATATGCTGGTAGCGGGTAGCGATAAGCAAAAAGAACCCCATCCTGAAAACGAGACTGAGGTTCTGATTTACAATAGTGATGAAGCAAGTGTGACTCCTGACGAGGAAGGTGCTGATCAACCTATTAGTAGCGGCGAGATTTCCTTGGTTATCAAAGAAATCATCAAACTTCATGAGCAAGGTGTACGTTTTGAGGACATTACCCTCCTAGCACCAACTCGAAACACCTATCTGGACTTGATGGCAAGCTTTGAGGAGCACGGAATTCCTTTGGTTCCTGACGAGTACAAGTCAAGCTACCTAGAGTCACTAGAAGTTATGATTATGTTGGATACCCTTCGTGCCATCAATAATCCTCTTAATGACTACGCCTTGGTTGCCCTCCTTCGTTCACCGATGTTTAACTTCAACGAGGATGACCTAGCTCGTATCGCTGTTCAGTCTGATAAGGGGCAATTCTATGACAAGCTTCTTGCAATTCATACTCAAACAGGGCTTCATCCGGAAGTTGTCACCAAAGGACTTGTTACCAAGTTGACTCTTTTCACTGAGACACTGGTAGATTGGCGTGATTACAGTAAGTGGCACTCGCTCTATGACCTCATCTGGAAGATTTACGACGATCGCTTCTATTATGATTATGTTGGCAGTCTTCCACGAGCTGAGCAACGCCAGGCCAATCTCTATGCCCTTGCTTTGCGTGCCAATGCCTATGAAAAGAATGGTTTTAAGGGACTTTCTCGTTTTATTGGTATGATTGATAAGATCATTTCTAGCGGTAACGACCTAGAGGAAGTGACAGACTTAGTTTCTAAAAATGCCGTTAGCCTCATGACCATTCACAAGTCCAAGGGGCTAGAATTCAAGTATGTTTTTGTCTTGCAGATGAATCGCAAGTTCATTGGTCACAGTAGGGATGGACTGAGTGGTAAGTATATTATTAACCGTGAGAAGGGGATTGGTATTAAGTACCTAGCTGACCTTAAAGACCAGATAAACACCAATTTGCCCAAGTTAAATGTGGTTCTAGAGACCTTAACCTTCCAGGAAAATCGTAAGGAAGAGCGTCGAGCAAGTATCTCAGAAGAGATGCGTCTGCTCTATGTTGCAATGACACGTGCAGAGAAAAAACTCTACCTGGTTGGTAAGGGCAGTAAGGAAAAATTAACCCAGCAATTTGGCACGGATGTCGAAAATAATCGCCTACCAGTAGATCTACGTGACCAAGTCGCTACTTATCAGGATTGGGTTATGGCTTTGGATACCGCCTTTATGAGAAAGGATCTCAGGTTTACTGTTCGCTTTGTTGAGGCTGAGGAGTTAACTCCAGAGGCTATTGGTCAGGTTAAAGTTCAAGCGGCAGTAAATGCTGATGATCTATCTAACAATCGTCAGACGGAAGACATTAAGCGTGCCCTAACTGTCTTAGAAAGTGTTGAAAAACTCAACCAGCTTTATGCACCAGCGATTGACCTGCCATCTGTGCGTACGCCGAGCCAGCTCAAAGCCTTCTACGAACCTGTCATGGATACCGAAGGGGTGAATATTATAGACAAGAAAGAGGAGGTGCAACCTCTTGAGACATCCACTAGCTTTGAGATTCCAGATTTTGGGCAAAAAACGAAGGTCACTGGAGCTGCAGTTGGTTCAGCCACCCATGAACTCATGCAACGTTTGATTCTTTCTGACAAGGTGACCCTCCAAGATCTAACACAGGCCTTGAGTCGGGTATCCGCAGATGATCAAGTCAAGGTGCGTGTGCAGTTAGAAAAGCTACTAGGCTTTTTTGACACCGAACTTGGGAAGCTCATTCTAGCTAACCGTGATAAGTTGTGTCGCGAAGCGCCATTTGCTATGTTGGCAGAAGACCCGGCTAGTAAAGAAGACTTTGTCGTCCGTGGTATCATCGATGGCTATCTTCTTCTTGAAGACCGTATTGTCTTCTTTGACTATAAGACAGACCGCTTCACTCAACCTGGTGAGCTTAAGGAACGCTACAAAGGGCAAATGAGCCTCTATGCTAAAGCACTCAGCCAAGCCTATCAAATAGATAAGATTAATAAATACCTTATTCTCCTAGGTGGAAAAGACTTGGAAGTCGTAGAAGTATAAGCTATAACATAACCATTCTTTCATAGTGAAAGGGTGGTTTTTTGTCTTAATCCCACCAAAAAAGACCGGTGTGTATACACCAGTCTTTTCTGATAGATTTCCATCAGTATTGTAAGTTCGTTAAAATATTAGAGGATGGAAATAGTTATGAAAAAAAGTATCTTGTAGGTTGCTTAGGCCTACAAGGGCTATTATAATAAACTCATCTCAGTCTAAACAAGGTTAGAAAAATTAGAATTAAACCCCATAAACATTACTAGTTTTTAATAGTTAGAATCTATTACGACAATAAAAACAGACAAAAACCACCAGCGTTAGACTGACAGTATTTGTTTATTTTAATCCTAATATCAACTAATCAAAGGAAGCACCCAATTGACCCAGGCCCAGGAAATAGGCATAACCAGAATCATGGCTGGAATCTATCTGCTGTTGGGAATTGACGCAGTTTCATAATACGAAAACCGATCGCAATCATGAGGAAGCCCCCCGCAAGTCTTAAAGTCTCCAATCATAGCTTTTATTGTTAGAGGGAGAATGAAACCAGCACTCACAAAGAGGAGGAAGAAAACGATAAATTGTGGAATGGCAATCATGGAGACGATGTAGCCTAGGCTACAAGAGAAAATCATGGCTGTAAAGAAATCTAGGATAGATTTGGAAATCAAGATGGAAGCATCGCCTGTCATACCAGACTCAAGACTCCCGTAAATTCCTGTTCCACTCGCACAAAAGAGGACGATTACTGTCAAGAGTTGCGCATAAAACTCATCGTGGGCTAATCCCGTTTGCTTGGTGTAATCTTAGACAAGCCTTTTTCCATAAGCCCAGCTCCCTTGTTGATGAGGTCTCCAAACTTTAGAGCCAGTCCAATGATGGTACCGATAACTACCGCAAAGATAACAGCAGGCATGTTAACCATATTCATAATAGTGCTAATCCCTATAACCATAGAGGATAGACCGAAGATAAGGTTAAGATTTTCCTTAAAATCGTCTCTGAGAAAGTCCCCGAAGAAACCTCCAGTAATTCCTCCTAAGATAATAGATAGCGAGTTGATGATAATTCCAGTTGGCATCAGTGATTTTCCTCCTATTTATTCTAATTACTATAAGTTTGGCATTATCAAAGACCGAATGAAAAATTGTCTCGTATTTTCAAACGTTTTCTTGAAATTGTACCTTTGAAATGATACAATAAATGCGAAGGTAAGGAAATAGCCTTATCTAAATCTATTGCCAGTGTTCTTAGAGTATTGTTCATAAAAAACAAGGAAATAACTCTAAATTACATTCTAATATAAAGTGTAAAATGAGACTATCGTTAGATAGCTTCTCAAGAAAGGATAAAAGATGATTCGTTTTGAACATGTAACGAAACGTTATGAAAATAAGGATGCTCTCTCAGATCTTAATCTCGAGATTCGAGATGGTGAAATCTTTGGTTTGATTGGTCACAATGGAGCTGGTAAAACTACGACTATTTCCATTTTGACGTCTATTATTGAAGCCAGTTACGGAGAAGTTTACGTCGATGATATGGCCCTCAGCCAGCATCGTGATGCTATTAAGAAGAAAATAGCATATGTGCCAGATTCACCAGACTTATTCTTAAATTTAACTGCTAATGACTATTGGTACTTTTTGACACGTATCTATGATTTGGAAGCTAGTCAGGTTGAGGAACGTTTGACCGATCTCATGGCTACCTTTGACTTGACTGAAAATCGCTATAACCTCATTTCATCCTTCTCTCACGGTATGCGTCAGAAGGTTGTTGTTATCGGTGCTCTTCTGGTTAATCCACATATTTGGGTTTTGGATGAGCCCTTGACTGGTCTGGACCCACAGGCATCTTATGATTTGAAAGAAGCCATGCGTAACCATGCTAAGGAGGGCAATAGTGTGCTCTTCTCAACCCACGTTCTAAGTGTAGCTGAGCAGCTCTGTGATCGCATCGGAATTTTGAAGAAAGGAAAACTCATCTTCCAAGGGTCTCTAGCTGAACTTAAGTATCAGTACCCTGACAAGGATTTGGAAACCATTTATCTAGAAATGGCTGGACGTAAGGTCGAGGAGGTGTAGTCATGAACTGGAATCATGTTTGGGAGCTTTTTAAAATCAATCTCCTCTATGCGAATCCTCAAGCAGTTACAAGCCTACAGAAACGTCAGGAGAAAAAGAAGAAAGCTAATTTCTCCATCGTTAATGCCATGCTTAGGCAGCAACTCTTGATTTTGATTATTTTTACGATTATCTATAGCTATCTTTTTATAGGTGTTGATTATAAGGCTAACCCTGGTGTTCTAACCCTATATCTCTTGACATTTTCAGTTATGGGACTTCTCCAGACCTTTACGGCTCTCTATAGTACCTTTTATGATAGTAAAGATAGCAAGGTCTATCTACCTCTTCCCTTAAAGCCATCAGAAGTCTTTTTGGCCAAGACCTTGTCAGGTTCTATGGTTGGGATGACCTTCATGGTACCTATCCTTAGTCTTCTCATTCTAGCTTACTGGCAATTTATTGGCCCACTGGGGATAGTCGTGGGGCTTCTATCCTTTATCGTTTCTCTCTTTATCAATCTCGTTTTTTCAGTGATTCTGTCTAATAGTATTGGAACGCTGATTGTTCGCAGTTCTCGTCAAAAGCTCTATTCGACTATTTTGATGACCCTGTCAACCCTATTGATTATGTTCCCTATCATGATGGTTGGTTTTCTTAATGGTTATGTTAAGGGTGCTGGACATATCGATTTTCCTTTATTGCCTTATCTAAGAGGTTACTATGATGTGGTAGCTGCTCCTCTATCTCCGGAGGCTCTACTAAATTTTTATCTTCCTCTTATCTTAGTGCTTATCTTGGGCTTTTGGTTTTATAAGGTTAGAATGCCTCGTTATTTCCACGAAGCCATTTATAACAAAAAGGCTAGAAAGACTCAGGTAAAAGTTGTTACTCGAAGTCAAAGACAGGTCTTGGTTCGCCATCATTTATCTACTTTGGGAAACTCAACTCTCATTATCAATACCTATGTGGTACCAGTATTATATATGATCATGATGGGTGGAGGTGCGTTCTTTTTGAAAGATTTAGGTCCAGACTATTTCGGACTCCTGCTTTTAGTCGGAATTGCCTTTGGTTTCTTTTCAGCGCAATCAACAAGTTTTCTTGGGGTGGCAACTTCCTTAGAGGGAACAAACTTTGACTTTATCCGTAGCCTGCCAATCAATACGGGTGACTATCTTCGTCAAAAGTTTTGGATTTTCTATGGCTTGCAAGTCGGTGTATCCCTCTTACTAGGAGGACTTGGTCTAATATTCCTTGCACATCTCCATCCTATTTTGGTGGCAAGTTTCGCTCTTGGTTTTCTCGTAACAACCTATCTTGTAGGTGGCTATTTCTTTGAACGTGACCTTAAATTATTGGAAGTGAATTGGCAAGAAGTCACCCAGCTCTTCAATCGGGGCGGCGGACAGTGGCTTTATATGGGGATTTTTATCCTTACAATTTTCATCGCTGCCTTGCTAGGAGGTATTGTCTTCTTTGCAAGTAAGTTCTGGATTGCCCTAGTAGTCAACGCTATAGTATCTGGGCTTATAGCTTTAATTGCCCTAATCGTTTATCTCTTTGTTGATCGCAGACGTTGGAAACGTATTAGAGCCATGTTTTTTGCCTAGAACAAACTGTTTAAAGAGTCTCTCCGATTGGAGGGATTCTTTTTTACTGAAAATCCTTAATATGTAAACCTATGCATTATATATGTTAAAATACCTGAATTTAGTGTATAATCATAAACATGAAACGAAATTTTGACTCAGTAAAACGTCTGGTTATCAAAATCGGGACTAGTTCTCTGGTTTTACCATCAGGGAAAATTAATCTTGAAAAAATCGATCAATTAGCTTTTGTCATTTCTAGCCTGCATAATAAAGGGATTGAGGTTGTCCTCGTATCCTCTGGTGCCATGGGATTTGGTCTTAATGTTCTAGATCTTGAGAAGCGTCCAGCAGAGGTAGGTAAGCAACAGGCTGTCTCAAGTGTAGGGCAGGTGGCCATGATGAGCCTTTATTCTCAAGTCTTTTCACATTACCAAACCAAGGTATCTCAGCTTCTTTTGACCCGTGATGTGGTCGAGTACCCCGAGAGTTTGGCCAATGCCATCAATGCCTTCGAAAGCCTCTTTGAGCTTGGGGTTGTCCCAGTTGTTAATGAAAATGACGCTGTTAGCGTAGATGAAATGGATCATGCAACTAAGTTTGGGGACAACGACCGCTTATCTGCTATCGTTGCTAAGATTGTAGGTGCTGACCTACTCATCATGCTGTCAGATATTGATGGGCTCTTTGATAAGAACCCAAATGTCTATGAGGATGCGACACTTCGTAGCTATGTTCCAGAGATTACCGAGGAAATTCTGGCCTCAGCTGGTGGTGCCGGTAGTAAATTCGGTACGGGTGGTATGATGAGTAAGATTAAATCTTCCCAGATGGTTTTTGAAAATCATAGCCAAATGGTTTTGATGAATGGTGATAATCCACGTGACATCCTTCGTGTCTTAGAAGGAGCCAAAATTGGTACACTCTTTAAACAGGAGGACTAAGATGACATATATCGATACACTAGGCCAACAGGCCAAGGTGGCAGGTCGTCAGATTGCTAAATTATCAACAGCAGCTAAAAACGACCTTCTAAATCAGGTAGCTAAAGCTCTAGTAGCTGAGAGCGCTTATATTATCACTGAAAATGCTAAGGATATGGGCAAAGCCAAGGAAAATGGTGTTTCAGAGATTATGCAAGACCGCTTGCTCTTAACGGAAGACCGTATCGTAGGGATTGCTGAGGGTGTCCGTCAGGTGGCAGATCTTCAGGACCCAATCGGTCAAGTGGTTCGTGGCTATACGAATCTGGATGGACTCAAAATCGTTCAAAAACGTGTTCCTATTGGTGTTATCGCTATGATTTTTGAGAGCCGTCCCAATGTCTCAATCGATGCCTTTAGCCTTGCCTTTAAAACCAATAATGCTATCATTATCCGAGGAGGACGTGATGCCATCAATTCCAACAAGGCCTTGGTTACAGTAGTCCGTAAGGCTTTGGAAAATGCAGGTATCACAGCAGATGCTGTTCAGCTGGTTGAAGATACCTCTCATGAGGTAGGAGAGGAACTTATGGCGGCGACTAAGTATGTAGACTTGCTCATCCCTCGTGGTGGAGCACGTCTCATCCAAACGGTTAAAGAAAAAGCCAAGGTTCCTGTCATCGAAACGGGTGTTGGTAACTGTCATATTTATGTGGATAAATATGCCAACTTAGATATGGCGACACAGATTGTCATTAATGCCAAAACACAGCGACCAAGCGTTTGTAATGCTGCAGAATCTCTCGTTGTTCATGCTGATATTGCGGAAGACTTCTTGCCTAACTTGGAAAAAGCTATTTCAAAAGTACAAGCTGTTGAGTTCCGTGCGGATGAAACGGCTTTGAAACTTGTGGAGAAAGTTGTACCCGCTTCACCAGAAGATTTTGCGACAGAGTTTCTTGACTATATCTTGTCTGTTAAAGTGGTAGACAGCCTTGATGAGGCCATTGATTGGATTAATACTTACACGACATCGCATTCAGAGGCTATTGTGACTCAGGATATCAGTCGTGCTGAGCAATTCCAAGACGACGTAGACGCTGCGGCTGTCTATGTTAATGCCTCAACCCGCTTCACTGATGGTTTCGTCTTTGGATTGGGTGCCGAAATCGGAATCTCAACCCAAAAAATGCACGCCCGTGGTCCAATGGGACTTGAGGCCCTAACCTCAACCAAGTTCTATATTAATGGCCAAGGTCAAATTAGAGAATAGACCCAAAAGCTCCTCATGGGGCTTTTGGGTCTATTTGCTAGAGTATAAAGCTTTTGCTATCCTGGGGATATCAAAAATGAGGAACTTTTGTGATGTTTAGAGCTTATAAAAAGTATTGGATGGGCTATGTCGATTTCACGGGACGTTCAACACCTTCAGATTACTGGTTTGCATATTCGGTACATGTGTTGATTTTCTTTGCTTGGTATTTGCTCATAGCAGTGTTTGAAAGAATGGACTCTGAAACAGGATCAATATCTACTATTGGACTTATTTTACTACTTATCCTTTTTGCCTATGGTGGTGCTACGGTTTTACCTGGTATTGCTATAACTGTTCGTCGTTTGCGTGATGCTGGCTGTAATTGGCTGTATATTTTTATTCCTTTAATCCCATTTGTCGGTATTTTTATCCTTATTTTTCTACTATGTCAACCAACAGAAGTAGAAGTGCCATTTAACAACGTCGATAACCCACAACAATAATCACAATCAACCAACTCTTCGAGTTGGTTTTTCTGATGTCAAAAAAGTTTTATGTCAATGTTGCACATTTTAATATTTCTGATATAATCTTATCTGAGACTAATCAATACTAAAATATATTTAAGAAATGTGAATATTCTATGAAACTACTTCGTCAATTAAAAGAAAAACGTTACCTTATTTTGGCATTTACCCTACCGGCTATTCTTTTGGCATTGGCTATTGTCTTTTTGCAGCCCACGCACAATCATGCTAAGGTCCAAGTTAAGGTGGGGACTAAGCAATCATCATCAAGCAAACCCAAGGCTTCATCCAAGTCATCGAGCTCAAGTTCGTCGTCATCTTCTTCAACTTCAAGTGAGTCTTCAAGCGAATCGTCATCATCAAGCTCAACGGTAGAAGCAGCTAGTCAGACAGAAGCAAGCTCAACTCCTGCGGTAGCATCGGTGCCAACGCCTTCTTCAGCACAAGAGGCTTATCAAGCGCCCCAGTATAACTATGTGCCACCAACAACTTATACAGAGTCACATAGCGATGCCTCAAGTTACACAGTTCCTGCTTACAGTGCAGATGTCAGCGCTGGGACAACAGAATAAGAGTTAAAGAAAAGGAATTTAGGATTAGAAATGAAAAATAAAGTTTTAGCATTAGTAACAGGATTATCTAGTTTAGTCCTATTAGCAGCCTGTTCAAACCAGCAAAATGGGTTTATTTCGATGACTTCATCTTCATCAGTAGAGCAGTCACAATCAAGTAGTAGTGAAAGCTCAAGCATGAGTACTAGATCAAGCTCTAGTCAAGAGAATAAGGTAGATACCTCTGCCTATGATAGCATCATTAGTAAGTACCAAACGGCTGTGGCCAACAACCAAACGGATGCCTCACTTAATTCTCTCATTGTGACCTATGCTAATTCTCAAACAAGTCCTGCCTCAACGGTCTATACTTATCGTGATTTGGATGGTAATGGTGTTGATGAGTTGATTCTTGCTTTTAAGCCAGGTAAACTCTTTAAAGAACATGTGATTACGGGTATTTACACTATTTCTAAGGATAGTGGTCAGGTTATTCGTCTGACAAAAGGTCCACAACTGGGCATGTTGGGTGAGCGTATGACATTGGCCTACCTCATGGATAACAACCTTTAGCTACTATGGTAGTGCTGGTGCTATGCTGGGGGAGGTTCTGGCTACCACTTTAGTAGTGATGGCCAGTCTCTTGTAAAAGATGACAGTGATTCGGGTGCAGATGAGGTTGATCTCTCTAATTGGGGTTGGAAGGATCTGAGCAGTGCCTCTACTAATAGTAGTTCTAGCACATCGTCACAAACACAAACAAGTTCATCAGCCCTCAAGCCTGACGAGCTCAAAAATGGCAATTACAAATCAGCTATAGGAACATGGAAATCTTCAAATGGAAAGACCATTACCATTACTTCGGATGGGCAGTTGGATTTCTGGGGCTATACTTATCCTATCGACAAAGTATCATCCAATCAATATGTGTCTGGTATATATACCTTAACTTATGTTGATTCTAGTCCAGTTGGGAATACTCCAATTCAGCTATGTCCTAAGGGAGTTAGTGATGCAAGTGGTGCGGGAGATAATAGTAAGGACCGTATTCTAGCGACGAATGGAGTGCCATCTGAGGAAAGCTATTTTTACAGAGTGGATTAATCTTATCAGATGATATATCAACTAAAGAGTTAGACCACAGGTCTGGCTTTTTTACTATCCTGTCAACTTACAGAACGAGACAATTTCTCTATTCTTGTGCTATAATAAAAGTTATGACTAATGAATTTCACCATGTAACCGTTCTTTTACACGAAACTGTTGATATGCTTGATATCAAGCCCGATGGCATCTATGTTGATGCGACCTTGGGTGGCGCAGGACATTCGTCTTATCTTTTGTCGCAATTGTCTGAAAAGGGTCATTTGTACTGCTTTGATCAGGATCAAAAGGCTATTGATAATGCTCAAGTGCGTCTTAAGGACTATATTGATAAGGGGATGGTGACTTTCATCAAGGATAATTTCCGTAATCTCAAGTCCAATCTTGAAGCCTTAGGGATGTTTGAAATTGATGGCATTCTCTATGACTTGGGTGTCTCTAGCCCACAGTTGGATGAGCGTGAGCGTGGTTTCTCCTATAAACAGGATGCCAAGCTAGATATGCGCATGAATGAGGAGGCGAGCTTGACCGCTTATGATGTGGTCAATACCTATCCTTACAACGATTTGGTGCGTATTTTCTTCAAGTATGGTGAGGACAAGTTCTCTAAACAAATTGCACGTAAGATTGAACAGGCTCGTCAGGTTAAACCAATTGAGACCACGACGGAACTGGCGGAAATCATTAAATCAGCTAAGCCTACTAAGGAATTGAAGAAGAAGGGCCATCCAGCCAAGCAAATTTTCCAAGCTATTCGTATCGAAGTGAACGATGAGCTGGGTGCTGCGGATGAGTCTATTCAAGAGGCCTTGGATTTACTTGCTGTAGATGGTCGTATTTCGGTTATTACCTTCCACTCTTTGGAGGATCGATTGACTAAACAGCTTTTCAAGGAAGCCAGTACGGTAGATGTGCCTAAAGGTCTACCTTTTATTCCTGAAGACCTCCAACCTAAGGTAGCCTTAGTTAATCGTAAGCCAATCCTACCTAGTCAGGAAGAATTAGAAGCTAATAACCGCTCGCATTCTGCTAAATTGCGTGTGGCTAAAAAAATCAGGAAATAATTATGGAAAATAAGGAACATCAAATTGTCAATAGAGCCATTAGAAACCATATTCGTTTTATGACGCGTATGGAAAAGGCCTTCTATTCGGCAATTGTTTTGACAGCTATTGTGATGAGTATCGCTGTTGTATTTTTACAAGGACGTAATCAGGCTATCAAGCAAAAAATCACAGACCTTAATAGCAAGATTAGTGATGAAAAAACAGAGCTTAGCAATGCTAAGCAGGCGGTTAATGAGTTGACTAACTCTGACCGTATTAAGGAGATTGCTAATAAGGCAGGCCTGTCTATTAATAACGATAGTATTAAGAGTGTGAAATAGCCAATGAACAGATTAAGAAAACTTAAACATTTATTTCTAAACTATGTCGTTAGGGATAGGCGAAAGCCAGCCCAGAACCGACAACACGTTGGTCAGAACCTTATGGTTCTCAGCATCTTTATCTTTTTCGTCTTTATTATCAACTTTGTGGTGATTATTGGGACAGACAGTAAGTTTGGTGTCGATTTGTCGACTCAGGCTGCTAAATCTTATAACACTAAGACCACAGTGGCTGCCAAGCGTGGGACGATTTACGACCGAAATGGAAATGTTTTGGCTGAGGATTCAACCAGTTATGCTATTTACGCAATCGTGTCGACTAGCTATGTGTCAGCGACTCAAGAAAAACTCTATGTCCAAGATAGTCAGTTTGACAAGGTTGCCGATATTTTAAAGGATAAGCTAGGAATTGAAAAGAGTTATGCCTTGGCTCAATTGCGTACTAAGGGTGCTTATCAGGTTTCCTTTGGACTGAAGGGGAAGGGAATTACCTACTCTGTTAAAGAAGAGCTAGAAAAAGCCTTTAAAGATGCTGGAATTAAGGGGATGGACTTTGAAGCAACAACGTCACGAATGTACCCTAATGGGACCTTCGCGTCAGAGTTTCTTGGTCGTGCTGAAGCTGTTGAAAATAAAAAAGACGGCTCATATTCTTTGATTGGTCAAACTGGTTTGGAGCGCTCGCTCAATAGCCTCTTGACTGGAACAGATGGTGAGGCCATCTACGAGAAGGATAAAAACGGCAATACGCTTCTAGGTACGGAAACTATTACCAAGGAAGCTATCAATGGTAAGAACATCTATACAACCTTGTCAGCGCCTCTCCAAAACTTCTTAGAAACGCAGATGAATACCTTTATGGAGCAGACGCAAGGTGTCAATGCTTCAGCGACAGTTGTTAATGCTAAGACAGGTGAGATTCTTGCAACGACACAACGTCCGACCTATAATTCGGATACCCTTGAAGGGCAAGCTAAGAAGAACTATGACTGGGTTAACCGTCTTTACGAAGCTCAGTATGAGCCTGGATCAACCATGAAGGTCATGCTCTTGTCAGCTGCTATTAACAATGGGAGCTTCAACCCAAATGCGACCTATAATAATGCTAATGGTATTAAGGTTGATGACGTTGAAATTAATGACTGGTCAATCAATGAGGGTATCTCAACAGGTCGTACCATGTCATTTGCCCAAGGGTTCTCTTACTCAAGTAACGTTGGTATGACCATGTTGGAACAAGAGATGGGAGACAAAGTTTGGTCTAACTACTTATCTCTTTACAAATTTGGTCTTCCAACCCGTTTTGGGATGGTCGGTGAGTCTTCAGGGGTTGTCTCTCGAAACTCTGTTAATATAGCTCAATCATCCTTCGGACAAGGGATTTCAGTAACTCAGGTCCAAATGCTTCGAGCCTTTACCGCCATTTCAAACAACGGTATAATGCTGGAACCTCAATTTATCAAACAAGTTGCCGATGTTAACCAAGGCACAGCTCGTACAGCTAAGAAGGAAGTTATCGGTAAGCCAGTTTCTAAGCAGGCTGCCTCTGAAACGCGTAACTATATGATTTCCGTTGGTACGGATCCAGAGTTCGGTACTCTTTACAATAAATCTGAAGGGGCACCTATTATCAAGGTTGGTAACTATGACGTAGCCGTTAAGTCTGGTACGGCCCAAATTGCCGATGAAAAGACTGGAACGTATAAGGCTGGTTCCAATGAAACGCTCAACTCAGTTGTAGCTATGGTCCCTGCAGATGATCCAGAATATATCATGTATGTGACTGTTCAGGAACCCAAGTCTTGGAATAACACTTTCTTTGCGACTGTGGTTAACCCGGTCTTGGAAGAAGCCATGTCTATGGGAGACACCCTAGACACTTCTGTTTCTGAAGGTAGTGAAAAGACCGAAGAAACGAGCTATCAAACTGGCGATATTATCGGTAAACGTCCAGGTGAGACAGCTCACACCCTTCGTCAAAACTTGATTCATCCGATTGTTCTGGGTGTTGGTGATAAGATTGAGAAGGTTTCTGTAGATGCCGAAGCCAATGTTAAGGCTAATGAACAGATTCTGATCATGACCAATGACTTCACAGAACTTCCAGATATGTATGGTTGGACCAAGAAGAACGTTGAAACCTTTGCCAAATGGAAAGGCATTAAAATTACTTACAAGGGTGGCAAGTCAGAGACTGTTACCAAACAAAGTGTTGCGGCAGGAAAAGCCCTATCTAAAATCAAGAAGATTACCATTACTTTAGGAGACTAAGATGACTATGAGTCTGATAGCAGGCGTGGCCGCCTTTGTGTTGACGGTGCTCGCCATGCCTCACTTTATTACTTATTATAAAATCAAGAAAATTGGTGGCCAACAAATGCATGAAGATGTGAAGCAGCATTTTGCTAAGGCTGGGACGCCAACTATGGGAGGGACAGTCTTCCTAGTAGTTGCTATCTTGGTTAGCTTGATTTTCAACTTCCACGTCTTTAGCGAGGGACACCAAGCCTATGGTGCCACAGCGGGGATTCTCTTTGTAATTTTGATTTATGGAATCATCGGCTTCCTTGATGATTTCCTTAAGATTTTCCGTCAAATCAATGAGGGACTTAAACCTTGGCAAAAGATGGCCTTGCAGATTATTGCGGGTTTGCTTTTCTACTTTATCCACGTACTTCCTAGTGGGACAGATAGCTTAGCTATTGGTGGATTAACCATTCATCTCGGTGTCTTTTATGTTCTCTTTGTCCTATTCTGGATTGTTGGTTTCTCAAATGCTGTAAACTTGACAGACGGTATAGATGGTTTAGCTTCTATCTCTGTGGTTATCAGCTTGATTGCCTATGGGATTATCGCTTTTGTCAAGGGTGAGTTCGCTATCTTGACTATCATTATCACTATGATTGGGGCTCTTCTTGGCTTCTTCGTCTTTAACCACAAGCCAGCCAAGGTCTTTATGGGAGATGTTGGTTCCTTGTCACTTGGAGCTATGCTTGCAGTTACCTCTATTGCCCTACGTGTAGAGTGGACGCTACTCTTGATTGGTATGGTTTATGTCTTTGAGACAGCCTCTGTTATGCTACAGGTCAGCTATTTCAAATACACTAAGCGTAAGTATGGAGAAGGTCGTCGTATCTTCCGTATGACACCATTCCACCATCACCTCGAATTGGGTGGTCTTTCGGGTAAGGGTGACAAATGGTCAGAGTGGAAGGTTGATGCTTTCCTTTGGACAGTTGGAGCACTTGCAAGTGCCATTACCCTTTGGATAGTTCTTGGAAACGTTATGAAATAAATGAAAAGAGCAGAAATGCTCTTTTTTTGTTATAATGATAGAGATAGACTAGATAGAAAAGAAGTAAGAAAACATGTCATTTAAAGATTTTAATTTTAAAGTATTTATTCAGGAGGCTCTTGATGAGATTAAGTTTAAGGAGCCAACACCTGTTCAGCAGAAATTGATTCCAGTGGTCCGTTCAGGTCGTGATTTAGTTGGTGAATCAAAGACGGGTTCAGGGAAAACACATACCTTCCTCTTGCCAATTTTTGAGAAGCTTAATCCAAAGAGTGGCGATGTTCAAGTTGTTATCACAACGCCATCGCGTGAATTGGCGACACAAATTTACCAAGCGACAAAACAAATTGCCAAACACTCTGAGACTGAAATTCGTGTGGTCAACTATGTTGGTGGTACAGACAAGCAACGTCAGATTGAGAAACTCAAGGTGGCACAACCTCATATTGTTATTGGGACACCAGGCCGTATTTATGACCTAGTTAAATCTGGAGACTTGGCTATCCACAAGGCCCATACCTTTGTTGTTGACGAAGCTGACATGACCATGGATATGGGATTCTTGGATACTGTAGACAAGATTGCGGCAAGTCTGCCTAAGGAAGTTCAAATTTTGGTCTTCTCAGCAACCATTCCTCAAAAATTACAACCATTCTTGAAGAAATATTTGACTAATCCAGTCATGGAACAAATTAAGACTTCAACGGTGATTGCAGATACCATTGATAACTGGTTGGTATCTACTAAAGGGCGCAACAAGAATGAACAGATTCTTGAGATGCTTAAGGGAATGCAGCCATATTTGGCAATGATTTTCGTTAATACCAAGGAACGTGCTGACGATTTGCACAGCTACCTAGTGTCAAATGGTCTTAAAGTTGCCAAAATTCATGGAGGTGTTCCACCACGTGAACGTAAGCGTATCATGAATCAAGTCAAGAAGCTTGATTTTGAGTACATTGTAGCGACTGACCTTGCAGCGCGTGGGATTGATATTGAGGGGGTTAGCCATGTAATCAATGATGCCATCCCTCAAGACTTGTCCTTCTTTGTTCACCGTGTAGGGCGTACAGGACGTAATGGTTTGTCAGGAACAGCCATCACCCTTTATCAACCAAGCGACGACTCAGATATTCGTGAGCTTGAAAAAATGGGGATTACCTTTGAACCTAAAGTCTATAAGGACGGCGAGTTTCAAGATACCTATGACCGTGACCGTCGTGCCAATCGTGAGAAAGCCTATCAAAAACTTGATACGGAAATGATTGGCTTGGTTAAGAAGAAAAAGAAAAAGATCAAGCCTGGCTATAAGAAGAAAATCCAGTGGAAGGTTGACGAAAAACGCAAACGTGAGCGTCGTGCGGATAATCGTGCTAAGGGGCGTGCTGAGCGTAAAGCTAAGAAGCAAAGTTTCTAAGATCAGACTTTTAGGTAAAAGCAAATTTTAATTTAAAAATTCAAGAGGTTGAAAATTATAAGGTTTCAGCCTTTTTGATTATTATCAAACTTTTTGGAAAGTCTCAGTATATGCTGGAAAAATAATTAAGGCTGTCTTATGGACTGAAAATGTGACAGATTTTAAATAGTTTTATCACAGCTATTTTTATGAAGCTTTCCGTTTAAAGTAAAATAATTTGTAAGTCCTAAGTTATGAGGTGAATCCACCCCAAAAGAATCTAGTGGTGACATTTATGTCACTATTTTTTGTTAGCTTTCTGCCTATAATAAAATCATAGCTTTTAAGAAAAGGCTAAAACAAAATATTATAAGGGAGGTTTTTTTTCATGACAACAAAAATCATTAACAATTTTAACTCACTTAATTCCGAAGATCTTTCCATTATTGAAGGTGGGGGTGTGATCGGTTGTGTAGCTGGGACTGCTGGATCTGATGGGCTTGGATTTTTGACTGGAACATCAGTTGGAACCGTTACATTACCAATTGTTGGGACAGTTTCAGGTGGAGCATTTGGGGCATGGTCAGGAGCCGGTGTTGGAATGGCTACATTTTGCGGAGTTTAGGTAGAAATTTGAAAAAACAAAATGATTCGAGCGTTCTTATTTGTGTGTGTTTCATTCTAGCAGGTTGCTATCAGTTGTGTTTCCTTCATCATTGGTTAATTACAATGATAGATGTTTTAGGAGTTGCAGGTTTCGTGGTCCCTCTCTATACTAAAATTTATCATTAATCATAAGCCTTTCAGTTATTAAAAAATTGGATAGCAAGAAGCATCGTCTCACATGTAAAAACTTGGTAAAATGATTGTCAAGTTTTTTTGTGGTAAAAGTGCTAAAATAGAAGTCATGAAAGACACAATTCGAATTCTTCATATTAATGATTTACACTCTCATTTTGAACAGTATCCACAACTCAAGCGAGCTGTGGATGATCTGAGTCAGACGGATAGGGAGTTGATTAAGGTAGATCTTGGGGATAATGTGGATAAGTCCCATCCCCTATCTGATGCGACCGCTGGGCGTTTTAATGTAGCCCTGATGAATGAATTGGGGATAGACTATGCGACTATTGGAAATAATGAGGGGATTGGTCTAGCTAAGAATGAGCTAGACTGTCTTTATGAGCAGGCCAAGTTTCAGCCAATTATAGGGAATCTCAAGGATGAGGGGAGACAGCCTGAATGGGCCAAGCCCTATCTTATCCACAGAACTAAAGCAGGTACAAACATTACTTTCTTGGCCTGTACCTTCCCATATTACATCACCTATGCTCCTAACGGTTGGCAGGTGTTAGAGCCTATGGCTCGGTTGGAAGAGGATTTGGCTCGCCCTGAGGTAAGGGATGCAGACATAGTCGTCGTTCTCAGCCATCTGGGTGTACGTTATGATGAGCAGATTGCAGAGAATTATCCGCAAGTAAACCTTGTCATCGGGAGTCATACGCATCACCTTTTTGAAGAGGGTAAATTAGTCAATGAAACCTATTTGGCAGCTGCTGACAGATATGGCTATTATCTTGGCTGTATTGACCTTACTGTGGAAAATGGGCGATTGATAGGATGTCAGATCGAGGCTATCCCCACCAAGTCCTACATCTTGGATTTAGATAAGGAGGACGAAACCTTTATCAAGGCTATGCGTGAGGAAGGCCATCGTCGTTTAGCTCAGAAAAAAGTAGCTAATCTAGTTCGAGAACTAGATTTTGATGAGACCTGTCAATTGGTTTTACAGGCTGTTTGTCAAGAGACAAATAGCCAATTAACGCTCTTAAATACTGGACTCATCATGAGAACACTAGGTCCTCAAGTGACCATGGCAGACCTGCAAGAAGCCCTTCCTCATCAGATGCGGATGGCACGTCTAGTCGTGACAGGACAAGAACTCAAAGAAATCTGTCAGGAAGTTTTTACTAAGGCTGAACTTCTTAAAAATCAAGCTATTAAAGGTATGGGATTTAGAGGGAAGACATTTGGTGAAGTAATCACGGGGAATTTTGCTTACAAAAATGGTAATTTGTTGTATAATAGAAGGGTTGTAGATTCCAATGAGAAGTTTAGTTTGGTCCTTGTGGACCAGTACTACTTTGCTTCTTATTTCCCTACAATTAAGGAAAAGGAAGTTACTCTTCTTTTTCCCGATTTGTTAAGGGAACTTGTGGCCAAGTATTTAGGAAAAATTGGTGCCAATTGGGATAAGATATAGAGACATTATTACAGCATCAGGATAGAAAATAAGAGAGAGCAGAAAGGATGGCACATGCGTAAAGAAATCTTGCCAGAAATGTTTAATTATAATAAATATCCAGGGCCAGAATTTGTGTATGTGGCTGACCTTCTGAAATCAGATTCCTTTCAGTTTACAGTTCTTGAAAATCACAAGGATGCTTTAGACGCTACCCGCTTTGGGCAACGTTTTTCTGAAATCATGCTCAAGTATGATTATATTGTTGGGGACTGGTCTAATAATCAGCTTCGCCTTAAGGGATTTTACGAGGACGAGCGACCTAATACGCGTAAGACAGACCGTATTAGCCGATTGTCAGAGTATTTGCGTGAATACTGTGCCTTTGGCTGTGCCTACTTTATTTTGAAAAATGAAGAGCCGCAGTTAATCGTTTTTGAAGAGGAGACGGAGCCTCGTCGCAAGCGCCGTCGTTCTAACAATCGTCGTCATTCTTCTCAGGAATCTAGAGATAGAGAGCGTAATGCTTTTCAAAAGAATAAGAGGCAAAAAGCTTTTGCGAAGCAAAAGCCAGACAAGTCTAAACGAAGAGATAGGGACCAAGAGGGCCCAAGCTTTGAGAAAATCAAGCGTCGTCCCAAGTTCAAATCTAGATCCGAGGACGGTGGTCGTGAGCATAAGCCTAACTTCAAGAAGAGTCAGAAGCAAGCTCCAAAATCTAAAGGTCAAAGCACCCCATCGAAGAAACAAAGCCAGACCAAGTCAGATGGTCAGCATTTCACAATCAGAAAAAAAGGAAATTGAACTATGTCAGAAGTAACAACACAATCAAAACCAGAACGTCGTAAACGTCAGAAATTAGAGGATATGGAAGGCTACAAACCCTCTATTTATGTTCTTACTCGTGATGAGTTGATTGATTGGGCTATGAAACGCGGTGAAAAGAAATTCCGTGCGACTCAAATTTGGGATTGGCTCTACAAGAGGCGTGTGCAGTCTTTCGAAGAAATGACCAACATTTCTAAAGATTTCATTGCCAAGTTGAACGAGAATTTCTGCGTAAACCCATTGAAACAACGTATCGTTCAAGAATCTAAAGATGGTACCGTTAAATATCTTTTTGAATTGCCAGATGGTATGTTGATTGAGACGGTTTTGATGCGTCAACACTATGGTTTGTCTGTCTGTGTGACAACTCAGGTCGGATGTAACATCGGTTGTACTTTCTGTGCTAGTGGTTTGATTAAGAAACAACGTGACTTGACTGCTGGTGAGATTGTGGCACAAATCATGTTGGTACAAAAATATTTTGATGACCGTGGCGATGGTGAACGTGTCAGCCACGTGGTTGTTATGGGTATCGGTGAGCCATTTGATAACTATGACAATGTGCTTCGTTTCTTGCGTACTATTAACAATGACAATGGTCTTGCTATCGGAGCGCGTCACATTACCGTGTCAACATCTGGTTTGGCACCAAAAATTAAGGAATTTGCCAACGAAGGTATTCAAGTTAACCTTGCCGTATCACTTCACGCGCCTAACAATGACCTTCGTTCAAGCATCATGCGTATTAACCGCTCATTCCCACTTGAAAAACTCTTTGAAGCTATCGAGTATTACATCCAGACAACCAACCGTCGTGTGACTTTTGAGTACATCATGCTTAATGAGGTCAATGACCACCCTGAAAACGCTCAAGAGTTGGCTGATTTGACTAAGAAAATCCGTAAGTTGTCATACATCAACTTGATTCCTTACAACCCAGTATCAGAGCACGACCAATATAGCCGTTCAACCAAGGAACGTGTGGCGGCCTTCTACGATGTGCTCAAGAAAAATGGGGTTAACTGCGTGGTTCGCCAAGAACACGGTACAGATATCGATGCTGCTTGTGGACAATTGCGTTCAAACACTATGAAACGTGACCGTCAAAAGGCTGTAGCAGAAGCTTCTGGTAAATCAGAAGGTAAGTAAGATGTTTCAGCTTAAGACTTGGGTAGATAAGGACGGAGAATTAACACCAAAAGGAAGAAAGGTAAGCCAAGTTTTGGTCTGTGCTTATCTCCTTTGTTTAGTGCTCCTATGTTGGACACCCCAGTATGGACTAGTTGAAGGTGTTGAAACTCCTGGGATTCAACATTTTGGTCGTGTAGTGGTCCTATTAACCCCATTCAATAGTTTGACCAACTTTTATCAGCTGGATAGTCTTAAGGAGATTGTCTTTGTGCTTGGGCAAAATGTGACCAACATTTTCTTGCTGAGTCCGCTGATTTTAGGGCTTTTAGCCTTGTACCCCAGATTCAGGTCTTGGAAAAAGGTTCTTTTAGCGACGTTTGTCATGTCTTTGACGATTGAGGTTGGACAAGTTATTCTGGATCTTCTCATTGATGCTAATCGTGTCTTTGAGCTAGATGATTTATGGACCAATACCTTGGGAGGATTGGTGGCACTAGGTATCTACCGCCTTCTTGTAAAACTGATTCAAACGCATTTTAAAGATTAAAAAACCTGGGAGCTTACGCGTCTCAGGTTTCACTTATTTTCTATCATACAAATACAACATATTCAAAAGAGGGAAAAATGAATAAACACGTTTGGAGAAACAATTAAACACTTAATGATGACAGTAGTCACCGTATTAACGTTAAGAGCAACAATGACGATGGTTAAGGCAGATACTTATCAAAGTGGCCGTGATGCCGATATCATGCGAGAAAGAGGACAGGTTTGGAATTATTCTGAGTCTAAGAGAGAGCCTCAATTAGCCAACTACAACACCGATGGTCGCTATCTCAGTGAAGCAACTAACTTTGAATTGTACAATTTTGTCAGAGAGTATAAGACATCTGATGAAATCAGACGCATTTGGAACCCTAAGAAAGATGAATCCGTTATCCATGATAAGGATAGTTACTCTATGGATGGTGGGAACAAGGTATATAATTTTGATTCCTTTGCTTACCAATTGCCAGAGTCTACTGATTTTGGGAAGTTATCTTATATTGGTCACTTTCAGTTAGAAGATGGGACAATCTACCGTTATTGGAAGTAACCTTTTCATGAGAGACTTATACGAGGTCTGTCATAACCATTTGTAAGCATAGGAGGAGTAACTTGTCTTTTAAAAAATCAATCATTGCAAAACTTTGGTGGTTTTTCAAGTTAGAAAAACGCCGTTATATTGTTGGGATTTTGGCACTGAGTCTGGTTTCTGTTCTCAATCTGATTCCTCCTATGGTTATGGGAAGGGTCATTGATGCTATCACATCGGGAAAATTGACCAATCAGATGTTACTTTTGAATCTTGTATATTTGCTTTTAGCAGCTTTGGGAATGTACTATTTGCGTTATGTTTGGCGCATGTATATCTTGGCAACTTCTTATCGCTTAGGCCAGATTATGCGTTCACGTCTTTTTGAGCATTTTACCAAGATGTCGCCTTCTTTTTATCAAAAGTACCGAACTGGAGATCTCATGGCCCATGCAACCAATGATATCAACTCTCTAACCCGTTTGGCTGGTGGGGGTGTCATGTCAGCCGTGGATGCGTCTATCACAGCCTTGGTGACTTTAATCACCATGTTCTTCAGCATTTCCTGGCAGATGACCCTGGTGGCAGTCTTACCTCTACCTTTCATGGCTTTTGCGACTAGTCGTTTGGGACGTAAGACCCACAAAGCTTTTGGAGAATCCCAGGCAGCTTTTTCTGAACTTAATAATAAGGTACAAGAATCGGTGTCAGGTATCAAGGTAACCAAGTCTTTTGGCTATCAGGAGGCTGAGCTCCAGTCCTTCCAAGAGACCAATAAGATGACTTTTGAAAAGAATATGCATACCATGAAGTATGACAGCCTTTTTGATCCTTTGGTCTTGCTCTTTGTTGGCCCATCTTATGTTTTGACCCTCCTTGTCGGGACCTTTATGATTCAGGCCGGTCAGATAACGGTCGGAAATTTGGTAACCTTTATTACCTATTTGGACATGCTGGTTTGGCCCCTAATGGCCATTGGCTTCCTCTTTAATATCACGCAGAGGGGAAATGTGTCCTACCAACGTATCGAGACTCTTTTAGAGCAGGAATCAGATGTTCAAGATCCTGCTTATCCTCTTCCAAGCATTGAAAATGGTCGTTTAGACTTTGCGATTGACCGCTTTGCTTTTGAGGATGAGGATACTTTGCGAGATATTCATTTCACCTTGGACAAGGGGCAAACCCTTGGTTTGGTTGGACCGACTGGCTCAGGAAAGACGGCTCTTGTCAAGTTGCTCTTGCGGGAGCACGATGTCAATCAAGGAGCCATCTATTTGAATGGACATGACATCCGAGACTATCGCCTATCAGACTTGCGTAGCTTGATTGGTTATGTTCCTCAAGACCAGTTTCTCTTTGCCAGTTCTATTTTAGACAATGTCCGCTTTGGTAATCCAGATTTCTCCATTGATAAGGTGGAAGAAGCGACTAAGTTAGCTCAAGTTTATGATGATATCAAGGATATGCCTGAGGGCTTTGAAACAATCATTGGTGAAAAGGGTGTAAGCCTATCAGGTGGTCAAAAACAACGTCTGGCTATGAGCCGGGCCATGATTTTGAATCCAGAAATTTTGATTTTGGATGACTCCTTATCTGCGGTTGATGCTAAGACAGAATATGCCATTATTGATAATCTTAAGCATACTCGCAAGGACAAAACAACTATTATTACCGCCCACCGTCTCAGTGCGGTGGTGCACGCTGACCTCATCCTGGTCATGCAAGATGGTCGTATCATTGAACGTGGGCGTCATGACGACTTACTAGCTCAAGGTGGTTGGTATGCCAAGACCTATGAGTCTCAACAGTTAGAAATGGAAGGAGGAGAAGCTCATGCCTAATCAAAACCAATGGTCTGTGTTTAAGCGTCTCTTGACCTATCTCAAGCCTTACAAGTTCTTGACCTTTCTAGCTTTGACCTTCCTCTTGTCCACAACGGTTATCAAGAGTATCATTCCCTTGGTGGCCTCTTATTTTATTGATCACTATCTTCATGATATGAATCAGGCGGCAAGTATGATTCTGATTGGCTACTATGGTCTCTACCTCTTGCAGACACTAGTCCAGTATCTGGGAAACCTCTTCTTTGCGCGTGTGTCCTATAGCATTGTCAGAGATATTCGTCGAGATGCCTTTGCCAATATGGAAAAACTGGGTATGTCTTACTTTGACAAGACCCCAGCAGGTTCCATCGTTTCCCGCTTGACCAATGATACTGAGACCATTAGCGAGATGTTCTCAGGGATTCTGTCTAGTTTTATTTCGGCTATCTTTATCTTTGTTACCACCCTTTACACCATGATGATCTTGGACATTCGTCTGACCGGGCTTATTGTGCTCTTTCTTCCTCTGATTGTTCTTTTGGTTAATCTCTACCGCAAAAAATCAGTGGTCATCATTGAAAAGACCAGAGCCTTGCTTTCAGATATAAATGCCAAACTGTCAGAGAGTATCGAAGGGATTCGCATCATTCAGGCCTTTAACCAAGAGAAACGTCTCAAAAAAGAGTTTGATGCCATTAATGAGGAACACCTGATTTACGCCAGTCGTTCCATGTCACTGGATTCTCTCTTTCTACGCCCAGCCATGAGTTTACTGAAGCTTCTGGGCTATGCTGTTCTCATGGCCTACTTTGGCTACCGAGGTATCTATTTGGGCATCACAGCAGGGACCATGTATGCCTTTATCCAGTATATTAACCGCCTCTTTGATCCCTTGATTGAAGTGACACAAAACTTCTCAACCTTGCAAACTTCTATGGTCTCAGCAGGTCGGGTCTTTGCCTTGATTGACGAGCGTACCTATGAGCCTGAACAGAGAGACACAGATGCCAAGGTTACTGAGGGGAATATTCGTTTTGAAAATGTCTCTTTCTCCTATGATGGTAAACACCAGATTTTAGATAACATATCCTTCTCTGTCAATAAAGGTGAAACCATCGCCTTTGTTGGTTCTACAGGTTCCGGAAAATCCTCTATTATCAACGTGTTTATGCGTTTCTATGAGTTCCAATCAGGACGAGTTCTCCTAGACGGTGTGGATATTCGTGATTATAGTCAGGCAGAGCTGCGCAAGAATATTGGTCTTGTCCTTCAGGACCCCTTCCTCTATCATGGCACAATCAAATCCAATATTGCCATGTATCAAGATTTAACTGATGAAGAGATTAAAGCTGCTGCTGAGTTTGTCGATGCCAATCACTTTATTGATAAACTTCCTGAAGGCTATGATTCCCCAGTTTCCGAACGTGGTTCAAGTTTCTCAACCGGTCAACGCCAGCTTCTAGCCTTTGCTAGAACCGTTGCTAGCCAGCCTAAAATCTTGATTTTGGATGAAGCGACAGCCAATATTGATTCGGAGACAGAGGCTATTGTTCAAAACTCTCTTGCAAAAATGCGTCAAGGCCGTACAACCATTGCCATTGCTCACCGCCTATCAACAATCCAAGATGCTAACTGCATCTATGTCTTAGACAAGGGCCGCATCATTGAACACGGTAGCCACGAAGAGCTCCTAGCCCTCGGCGGCACCTATCACAAGATGTACAGCCTACAAGCAGGCGCCATGGAAGGAGAGTAAGCTAATCTAGACCATAGCTTCTATATTCGAAAAGATTTCTTAAAAATCAAAATCGAGTAGTGACATTTATGTCACTACTTTTTTGTTGGCCTACAACCTATAATAAAACCGTAGCTTGAGAGAAAAAGCTAAAAAATAATATTTTAGGAGGTTGTTAGAATGACAACACAAACAATTAACACTTTTGAAACACTCGATCTCGAGGAACTTGCAAATGCTGAAGGTGGCGGATGGGTTAAGTGTTATGCCGGCACAATTGGCTCTGCTCTAGTAGGATCAGCAGGAGGCCCAGTAGGTTACTGGGGAGGAGCTTTAGTTGGCTATGCTACATTCTGCTAATATTTAGGTGACTCTATGCTTAAAGATAAAAAAATGTATTTACTAGCAATTTTCTTTTTAGGATTTGGCATTGCTAACCTTTTTAGAAATTTAGATTTTGTTCATCATATCATTAATTTGGTAGGGTTAACATTAATCACTTTTAGTTTGATTTTTAGTAAATGGGAGCGACTCAAAAAATAGAAGTATTCCTGTGAGTGGTCACCTAGGAACTAAATTAGTTCTGTTAATTGAGAAATAATATTTTGGGATATTGCTTCTCTGACATAAATCAGAAGCATTTGAAATGTAGAGTTCTTAAAACACAAAATCGAGTGGTGACATTTATGTCACTACTTTTTTGTTGGCTACCACCCTATAATAAAATCATAGCTTGAGAGAAAAAGCTAAAAATAATTTAGGAGGTTGTTAGAATGACAAGGCAAACAAATAATATTTTTGAAACACTCGATCTCGAGGCACTTGCAAACGTTGAAGTAGTGTAAAATAAGTTGTGTAAACACAAAAAGGAATAAATCCGTTATAGTAGAGTTGCAAAACATTACTAGAAAGAGATTTATTCCTAT
>DOTL01000037.1:36122-44301 GCA_003521145.1 Streptococcus sp.
CTGTAGAGATTATAGAGCTTTTTGAGATGGTGCCACCTCAAGGTTGAGTAAATCAAAAGATAGAAGGCACAATTACTCAAGGTGGAAATAAGGTGGGCATTAAGGAAGGGAACCCCTCTAGTGACGCTAAAAATAGCATTGACAGTGATAACAAATACACTTACAAAGCTAAGGAAAATTAAACCGATAATTGAGTAATCGAATCTCAAGAGGCTGATTTAGCCTTTTTTGATAGGATTTTTTGAGATATGGATTGACGTTTTTCATAATGTTATCCCCTTTCGGAATAAAAATAATCAAATTATGACATCATACGATAGAGATAGGCTCCGAGGCTATCAGCAGTCATGGTTTCCTTTGGAAATACCAGGGCTGGCACAGTAATAATGGTTAGATCAAATACGTATGCTTGTAGGACTATTTTAGAATGTTTCCTTCTAATAACTATTGTATAACTTTGAAATCGATTTCAATGAACTTGTCCTAAATGACCCCAAATACGGCTTAAATGGTAATAGTGGAGATGACTTTAAGATTTTTCTTACCGTTTGGGACGTATGGCAACTTTTTGGGACGCTGGCTCTTTTTATCCTGAAAATATGACATACTAATCATATGATAATTTGTGATGAAAGGGTTTGGTATGTTTCGTTTTCGTAGGACTTTTGTCCCTCAAATAGACATGAGGGATTGTGGAGTTGCTGCCTTGGCATTAGTGGCCAAGTACTATGGTTCAGATTATTCATTAGCACATCTGCGTGAGTTGGTGAAGACCAATAAAGAAGGGACAACTGCCTTAGGTCTTGTAGAGGCTGCTAAAAAAATTGGCTTTGAAACGAGAGCTATAAAGGCTGAAATGTCGCTCTTTGAGATGGAAGATGTTCCTTATCCTTTTATTGCTCATGTTAATAAAGATGGGAAGCTTCAACATTATTATGTTATTTATAAAAGCACCAAGGATTATCTGATAATTGGAGACCCTGATCCAAGTGTAAAAGTAACTAAAATGACTAAAGAGCGTTTTGAGAAAGAGTGGACAGGTGTTACTCTTTTTATGGGACCGGAACCCAGTTATAAACCACATAAGGATAAGAAAAATGGACTCTGGGACTTTCTCCCTTTGATCTTTAAACAAAGGTCCTTGATAGCTAATATTGTCTTTGCCAGTCTCTTGGTTACTTTAATAAATATTTTAGGTTCCTATTATTTACAAGGTATTCTAGACGAATATGTCCCTAATCAAATGAAGTCTACCTTAGGAATTATCTCAATTGGATTAGTTGTGACCTATGTTTTACAACAAATGATGACTTTTGCAAGAGATTATCTTCTTAACCATACTGAGTCAGCGATTGACCATTGACGTTATCTTGTCTTACATACGACATATCTTTGAACTCCCAATGTCTTTTTTTGCCACAAGACGTACAGGGGAGGTTATCTCACGTTTTAGTGATGCTAACTCTATTATCGATGCTCTGGCTTCGACGATATTATCACTTTTCCTTGATTTCTCTATTGTGATTATCGTAGGAGGCGTGTTATTGATACAAAATAGCAATCTCTTCAAGCTAGTTCTTTGTTCGGTTCCAATTTATACCCTTATCGTCTTTGCCTTTATGAAACCTTTTGAGCGAATGAATCATGACGTCATGCAGAGTAATGCTATGGTTAATTCAGCCATCATTGAGGACATTAATGGGATTGAAACCATAAAGTCACTAACCAGCGAAGAAGTATGCTATCAAAAGATTGATGGTGAGTTTGTTGACTATCTAGACAATTCTTTTCGCCTTTCTAAGTTATCTATACTACAAACATCATTGAAACAAGGTGCTCAACTTATTTTAAATGTACTTATCCTCTGGACAGGTGCTCAGTTGGTGATGGGAAATACCATTTCGATAGGACAATTGATTACTTTTAATATGTTGCTTTCCTACTTCACGAATCCTTTGGAAAATATCATTAACCTGCAAACCAAGTTACAGTCTGCTAAGGTAGCTAATACTAGGCTCAATGAGGTCTATCTGATTGAATCAGAGTTTGGACAAAGTGATGATACCTATCAAGAAGGCATTGCGGATGAAGATATCACTGTTACGGATTTATCTTATAAATATGGTTTTGGTCGTGATACTTTGACTGATGTCAGTTTGACGATTAGACAAGGAGAAAAAATCAGTTTTGTTGGTGTCAGTGGATCTGGTAAGACTACTCTAGCTAAAATGTTGGTCAATTTTTATCAACCATATAAGGGGCACATAGATTTTAATGGTCAAAATATTAGTCGCATAGACAAGAAAACTCTTCGTCAACATATTAACTATCTCCCTCAGCAATCCTATATATTTAGTGGTAGTGTTTTAGAAAATCTTACTTTAGGTGCAGCACGGGGTATTACGCAAGCTGATATTTTGAAAGCTTGTGAAATAGCAGAAATTCGTCAAGATATTGAAAACATGCCTATGGGGTTTCAGACAGAGCTGTCTGATGGAGCAGGTCTGTCTGGAGGGCAAAAGCAACGTATCGCTTTGGCGCGTGCACTACTAACGAAATCTCCTGTACTAATCTTAGATGAAGCAACTAGCGGATTGGATGTTTTGACAGAAAAGCAGGTTATTGATAACCTGCTAGCACTAAAAGATAAAACGATCATCTTTGTAGCACACAGGCTTAGTATCGCTGAGCGGACCGACCGTATCGTAGTCATTGATCAGGGACGCGTAGTGGAGACAGGTTCTCATCAAGACCTGATGTCTTATCCAGGTTTCTATTATCAATTATTTAGAAAGTGAGGAAAAGGAAACACGATGAATCCACAGTTGTTTAAAAGCACAGAGTTTTACCATCGTCGCTACCACAATATGTCTACTGTTTTGATTACTCCCTTGATTTTGTTAGTTATTTTCCTTTTTCTCTTCGCTTTTTTTGCTAAGAAGGAAGTTACAGTCACGTCTAGAGGAAGTATAGAGCCAACCAAGGTTATCGCAGTAATCCAATCAACCAGTGACAATACCATCATAGATAATCAACTGGTTGCTAATAAGGTTGTTAAAAAAGGGGACACCTTAGTTCAGTATTCAGAGACCATGGAGGCATCGCAAAAAGAGGGGCTTCAAAAGCAACTAGAACTTTTAAAAAGACAGGAATCAGGTTTGAAAACCTTGCAATCTAGCCTAACGCAGGGAACCAATCTTTTCCAAGAACAGGAAGACGAGTTTGGTTATCAGAGTACTTTTAACACCTACCTAAGTCAGGCACAGGATATTGACTTGGGTGTGGCTAAAACAAATACAGAGGTTAATAACCAAGCAGCAATTGCGAGTAATACCGGTTCTGCTATTGATAACCAGATTAGTCAATTGCAGACTCAGGTCTCAGAGTATGAGGCGCTCTCTCAAGCTATTACCAATCATGAAACGACTTTACCTGAAGGCAATCCTCATCAGGCAACCTTAAATGCCTATAACAGTCAGTATGCTACGACACCGGATGCCAGTGTAACAGACCAATACCTATCTCAAGTTAATACCAATATTTCGAGCTTGAATGCTTCCATAGGTAATCTAGAAATCCAAAAGGCTGGGACAGGCACAGTTGCAACTTATGACAATAGTGATAGCACTAAAAAAGAAGCTCTAAAAAATCAATTCTTGCAAAATGCAGGACAGCAATTGAGCTCAGTGGAAACACAAATTACCGATACCGAGAGTAAAATCAATCAGGCAGATGTCCTTCTGACTAATACCCTCATCCAGTCACCAGAAGATGGAATCTTACACTTGAGTCAAGCTGATAAAAAAGCAACCATGGCTGCGACAGGAACTGAGTTGGCCAAGCTTTATACCGATATGACTCAAACCCAGGAAGTTGCCATTACTTATTATGTGAATTCGGATTATGTGCCAAAACTGCAAAAAGGCCAGTCAGTTCGACTGACCTTGGATAAGGTTGGTAATCACGGTACCACAATTATTGGAAAACTTGAGAGTATTGATAATTCTGCCACGGAAACAGAAAGGGGGAATGTGTTTAGAGTAACTGCTAGGGCAAGTATTTCAGAAAAAGAAGCCCAAAATCTACGTTACGGTCTAGAAGGTCGTGTGACAAGCGTTATTGACCAAAAGACCTACTTCAATTACTTTAAAGACAAGTTACTAAACTTGCAAGACCAATAGGAGGAGAATTACTGATGGCTAACAATACGATTAATAACTTTGAAACACTTGATAACCACGCTCTTGAACAAGTCGTAGGTGGAAGTGGGTGGATGGATTATATAAATGGTTTCCTAAAAGGATTCGGAGGGCAAAGAACGCTTCCAACAAAAGACTATAACATTCCTCAAGTTTAGGTATAGAAAAAAGGCTGTTAGGCCTTTTTAGTTATTGTTAATTGTTGTGTGAATGAGAAATTGTTACTCTGTGTTTCTAAGTTTACATTGATATAGTTATCTAAGATTTCTGTGACATTAGCAAGGCCAATGCCTCGCTCTCGTCCCTTGTTGGAGACACCTCTTTCAAATATGGTTTTAGTTTCTGTTTGTTCTTCACTTATGGTATTGCTAATAGATAATAGCTGTGAACGATGATCTTCCCAAAAGCTAATAGTAATTTTATGGTTTTGAGTTTGAATGGCACCTTCAATAGCGTTATCTAAAAAAATAGAAGTGACGATAATGAAGTCCAGAATCTCCATCCCAATCAAGTGGATGGGTTCTGGGATGCTAATCTGAGCTTCAATACCTTCTTCTTCTGCTTGTAAAACTTTTGCGGACAGAAGGCTTTTCAAAGTATTATCCTGAATATTAACGAGTCTAGCTAAGTCAAAGTTTCTTGTATTTAATCGTTTATCGGATTCTTGAAGCACACTATCATAGACTTCTTTGACAATATCCATATCGTCTTTATCTATCCCCAATCGTAATGTGACTAAGAGATTACTATAATCGTGTCTAAAACTACGAACAGAATTGTAGAGACATTCAATATGTTTATTGTAGGTGTAGAGATTCTCTAGCTGGAGATTTTTCTGGAAGTCCAATTGTCCTTGAATCATTTCACAAATGTTTCTTTCTAAAAAGACAATCATAATGAAGAAGAGGACAAGTGAAATAACAACACAGAGTTTTCGAAGCTCCAAAGTTGAAGAGTGAGTAGTGTTTTCAAGATACATGAGGGACTGTAACAGTAGGGTGTACCCAAACATAAAAAAGTTAGCAACTATAATAATATGTTGAATCGGAGAATTTGATTTCTGCTTTTGAAGTATGGTAAAACTCTCCTTGAATAATTTAATAAAGAGAAATGATAGACAAAGAGGTGCGATAGATGAAGGGATGGATATTAATAGAGAGCTTTTATAATCGGTGATACTAATATTAAAAAAAGGAAAGATAAAAAAAGTAATCAGTCTTAAACTAAGGTTGTTGAGGATATCAGGGAAGAGACCATTGAAAATCTTTATTTTTAATGGTTTTTTAGTCTTAGTGGATAAAAGGAAGGAGAGCAGAAGATAGTAGATATCCTCACCCCAGAATTTAATGATAAACCAAGAAGAGTGGTTATAAATAAAATTAAAGGCTAAATTAAAAATAAGGAGTAGGAAAAAATACCTCAGACGAATCTTCTGTCCCATTAAATAAAGGAAAAGAATAATTTCTAGGCCTGCACTTAAAAGGGTGAGAAAAAGTAGCCATAACGTTGTTAACATTATCTGCCTCTTTCCTCAACAATCTGTGCAATCTTTCCTATCTTCATACGGGATACTGGTAGAACTTGACCATTAATTAAGGTAGCTTCATAATTGGTCTTGTTGACAGAGATGATCATATCTGTATTGACGATATAGGACCGATGGCATGGGTAGAGCTTTTTGTGTATCTTTTTAAAGTCTGCCAGATTTGCTCGGATATCCATGAGGGTATGGATAGTCTGGAGGTGAACATGGTGTTTGATATCTGATGTGGATAGGTATAGAATTTGATCCATAGGAAGGTTTATTAATTGAGACTCTGTTTTGTAGAGAAAAAACTCATCCGTGGTAGTTGCGTTAATAGGGAAGACTTGAGCAATGGTTTCCCCTATTTCTTTTCTAAAGCTAGCTTCATCTAAGGTTTTATTGATGTATTTATAGGCTGTAACGCCAAAAGCTTGAGGCATGAACTCTATATGTGTAGTGACAAAGGCAATGATAGCATAAGGGTTATTTTGGCGTATGATTTTAGCGATATCAAGTCCCTTCTTATCTTCACCTTTAATTTCAATATCAAGAAAGAAAATCTGATCGCTTGTATTAGAAGTGATAGCTGATAACAACTGGTCAGGTTTGTCAAAAGACTGGACACAAGATGGATCTTTTCCGAAGGATTTAAGTTCATGTGCCACAGCCTCTTCCAAGCGACCCATCTGAATAGAATTATCTTCTAATAGGTAAATCTTCAAGGTCTAGTCCTCTCTTTTATGACGAATACTGTTTATTGAAAAATTGTAACATAAAGAAAACGGTTTTTCAATTTTTTATGAGTGGAAAATGAGATTTTTTTTTTTTTCTGAATTTTAGAAACAATATACATTAGGAATTACCATTCGGGACATATAGCCACTTTTTGGGACGCTAGCTCTGATAGAGACACTTGAATGCTATACTAAAGATGTGATTGAGAGATCACACGATAAAAATTTTAGGAGGTAGTTGCCATGGCAACTCAAACAATTGAAAACTTTAACACCCTCGACCTCGAAACACTTGCTAGTGTTGAGGGTGGGTTGTCCTGTGATGAGGGGATGCTGGCAGTAGGAGGACTTGGTGCTGTAGGTGGCCCGTGGGGAGCTGTCGGTGGGGTGTTAGTAGGTGCAGCCTTATACTGTTTCTAATTTGTATGGGAGGAATTTATGAATAATAAACAACTTGAAAGATTTAAAAAACTGGATACAAATGCATTGTCTAATGTAAGTGGTCAAGGCTATGGTGCTCAATGTGTTATTGGTACTGCCGGAATGACGATTGTCGGTGCAGCTTTCTTTGGCATCGCAGGTGCAGGAGCTGGATTTGCAGGCGGGAGCACAGCATTTTGTTATGGTACAGCTGAATAATCTTCATTTGAGATAGGTGATACAAATGAAGAAATACCTAATCATTTTTTCGACTATTGCGATGATATATTTATATAGCAAAGTACTATTGTCATCAGGAAATATCTATCAACTTTTGTTAGCATCAATAGGATTCTTTTTCTTTTTATTTGGAGTCTATAGGCAGTATAGAAAGAAATAGTTAAAGCTTTTTCAATAAGACATGGACTGAATCAAAAATGATATTCAGTCTTTTTTTTACTACTCGGGACATATAGCCACTTTTTGGGACGCTAGCTCTGATAGAGACACTTGAATGCTATACTAAAGATGTGATTGAGAGATCACACGACAAAAATTTTAGGAGGTAGTTGCCATGGCAACTCAAACAATTGAAAACTTTAACACCCTTAACCTCGAAACACTTGCTAGTGTTGAAGGAGGTGGATGTGGTTGGAGAGGCGCAGGTGGAGCGACTGTTCAAGGAGCTATCGGGGGAGCGGTTTGGAGGTAATGTAGTTTTACCAGTTGTAGGCTCAGTTCCTGGTTATCTAGCTGGTGGTGTTCTAGGTGGTGCAGGTGGTACTGTTGCCTATGGAGCAACCTGCTGGTGGAGCTAATCTATGGTATATTTTATTATAGGTTTTGTTGTTGCTTTGTTAGGTAATATCTTTTTCAACAAGGTCAATAAAAATAAACATAAAAAATAATCTTTAACATATACGGGTATTTTCATAACAATTTTTAATAATTTGTTTATAAGATAGTGTTATTTTCTTTGAACAAATAGTTTATTTTTATGTAGATGGGGAGTTAACTAATGATTACAGAACTAACATATAACGACCTTGAAACCATCCAAGGTGGAGTATCTTGTATTATGCCTAGAACAAATAATAAAGCTGGTGGTAGCTACGACCCCTTTATAGACGGTAGGGTATCGCCACCTAGATATCGAAGTGGCGAAGCCTATCCGATGGTATATCTTCCTATCTGTGTTCTTATGTAGGAAGTTGAAATCAAGGTTCTTATTCGATAATGACTATTAAGATCACTTTATCATCTTAAAGTGGTCTTTTATATGTACGACGGGCATGTCGTAC
>DOTL01000083.1 GCA_003521145.1 Streptococcus sp.
ACATAATTATTGACAGTATCAATGTGCGTGCTTGTCACGCCCTTTTTCTGTGTCTTTTACGGCTTTAGTGTTTGTAAATAACTATAAAAATCTTAAAGGCATGGTAAATGCTAAAAAGAAAAGGAGAAATTTATGGCTTATATTTGGTCTTATCTCAGACGTTATCCCAAGTGGCTAGTGATGAATTTTACGGCAGCCATTTTATTTGTTATTGCTAACCTGGGTATGCCGACGGTTCTTGCTAGAATGATTGATGAGGGAATTAACCGTGGGGATGCTGACAAGCTTTATACCTATGCTTGGGTCATGTTTGGTATAGTTTTGACTGGGATTGTTGGTCGTATACTCCTGTCCTATGCGGTTGGTAAGTTGACGACTACTATGGTGCAGGTCATGCGTAATGATATCTACGCCAAACTTCAGGAGTATTCATACCATGAGTACGAACAAATTGGGGTATCTTCTTTGGTGACTCGTATCACGTCGGATGCTTTTGTTCTCATGCAGTTTGCAGATCAAGTCCTAAAGTTGGGTGTTATCACTCCTTTGATGATGGTTTCCAGTGTCTTTTTGATTTTGACGACAAGTCCATCTTTGGCTTGGATTGTGGCAATCTCCTTGCCTTTCCTAGCCGTAGTTGTCTGGTATATGGCGGTAAAAACGCGTCCGCTTTCTGAAAAACAACAGGCAACTCTCGACAAGATTAACCAGTATGCTCGTGAAAATCTGACTGGACTTCGTGTCATCCGAGCTTTCGCTAGAGAAGATTTTCAAGAGAAGAAGTTCGCTTCTGAAAATGCTGTCTATGCGGATAATTCAAGCAAACTTTTCAAATTGACTGGTTTGACCGAGCCACTTTTTGTGCAAATCATCATTGCTATGATTGTGGCTATTGTTTGGTTTGCTCTTGAGCCATTAGGTTCTGGGACTTTAGCAATCGGTGACTTGGTTGCCTTTATTGAGTACAGCTTCCATGCACTATTGTCCTTCCTTTTCCTAGCCAATCTCTTTACCATGTATCCTCGTACGGCGGTGTCTAGTGAACGTCTGCAGGAAATTATGGACATGCCGATTTCTATCAATCCAAATGAAGATGGCGTGACAGAAACCGAGACTAGGGGATATTTGGAATTTGACAATGTGACCTTTGCCTATCCTGGTGAAATTGAGAGTCCTGTCCTACACAACATTTCTTTCAAGGCTAAACCAGGTGAAACTATTGCCTTTATCGGATCTACGGGTTCAGGAAAATCATCACTTGTGCAGTTGATTCCACGTTTTTATGATGTAACACTTGGACGCATTCTTGTTGATGGTGTAGATGTCCGTGACTACAATCTTAAGGCTCTTCGTCGTAAGATTGGCTTTATTCCACAAAAAGCCCTACTCTTTACAGGGACTATCGGTGAAAATATCCGTTATGGTAAGGAAAATGCCAGTCATGAAGAATTGAATCAAGCTACTGATGTGGCTCAAGCCAAGGAATTTATCGAAAGTAAGGAAGAACGCTATGATTCTCACTTGACTGAGGGTGGTAGCAACCTTTCTGGTGGACAGAAGCAGCGTTTGTCAATTGCACGTGCTGTGGTTAAACGTCCTGACCTTTACATCTTTGATGATTCCTTCTCTGCCTTGGACTACAAGACTGATGCGACCTTGCGCCGTCGTCTAAAAGAAGTGACCCAGGATGCGACAGTCTTGATTGTGGCTCAACGTGTGGGAACTATCATGGATGCTGATCAAATTATTGTTTTGGATGAAGGTGAAATTGTTGGTCGTGGTCGCCATGAAGAGCTTATGGAAACCAGTGAGATTTACCGTGAAATTGCCAATTCTCAACTAAATAAAAAGAGTCTTACAGAAGACTAGAAGAAGGTCAAAATGAAGAAAAATAAAATGCAAACAAATCATTCCTCAAGTTTTGGCCGTCTTTGGTCATACTTGCAGGCTTATCGTTTCCCACTTTACCTAGCTATTTTCCTGAAAATTGTTAGTATCATCATGAGTGTCCTTGAACCCGTAGTCATTGGTTTAGCTATTACAGAGTTGACTAAAAATTCGCTAGACATTATGAAGGGTGTCGAAGGCGCTCATATTAACGTTTACTATGTTGGTTGGGTTCTAGTTGTTTATCTTTTGCGTGGTCTTATTTATGAGTTGGCTGCTTATTATTCCAACTATTTTATGACCAATGTTGTGCAAACAACGGTTCAGGATATGCGAAATGAAATGACTGAGAAGATCAATCGTACCTCAGTGTCATACTTTGATAAGCACCAGTTTGGGGACCTCTTGGGCCGCTTTACTAGTGATGTCGAGACAGTATCTAATGCCTTGCAGCAATCATTCTTGCAGGTTGTTAATGCCGTCTTTACTCTAGTCTTAGTTATTGGAACAGTGCTTTACCTTAATCTTCAATTGGGAGCTATAGTTGTTGTCACTATTCTCATCACTTTCTTTGGTACCCGTTTTATCATGAGTAAGTCTCAACCTTACTTTAAGCAGCAGGCTGATGCCCTAGGTACTCTTAATGGCTTTGTTCAGGAAAATCTGACTGGCTTCAATGTGCTGAAACTGTTTGGTCGTGAGGATAGATCCTTAGACGATTTTAAAAAAATCACAGAAGACCTTCAAAAGGTAGGTTTTAAGGCCAATTTCATTTCAGGCCTCATGATGCCTGTCCTTAATGGTTTGTCTGACTTGACCTATCTCATTGTCGCTGTTCTAGGTGGTTTGCAAGTTTTGGCTGGTCGCTTGACGATTGGTAATATGCAGGCCTTTGTTCAGTACGTGTGGCAGATTAATCAACCTATTCAGAACTTGACTCAGTTGGCTGGGCAATTGCAGAGTGCTAAATCTTCCTTGGACCGTATTTTCCAACTGATGGATGAACCAGACGAGGCTAATGATGCTACTGAAGTGCTTGAAGGAGATTTGACCGGTCAGGTTAGCTTTAAGCATGTAGATTTCCAGTATGTAGCTGACAAACTTCTGATTCGTGACTTTAATCTTGAGGTTAATCCTGGTGAAATGGTGGCCATTGTCGGTCCTACCGGTGCTGGAAAATCAACTATTATCAATCTTCTTATGCATTTCTATGATGTGACGGCTGGTTCTATTTCGGTTGATGGTCATGATATCCGTCACCCGTCTCGTCAGGATTATCGTAAACAGTTTGGTATGGTGCTTCAGGACGCTTGGCTCTTTGAAGGAACTATCAAGGAAAACCTTCGTTTTGGTAATCTTGAGGCGACTGATGAAGAAATTGTTGAAGCCGCGAAAGCTGCCAATGTGGATCACTTTATTCGTACGCTACCTGGTGGCTACAACATGGAAATAAACCAGGAATCAAGTAACATTTCACTGGGACAAAAGCAACTTTTGACCATAGCCCGTGCACTTTTGGCTGACCCTAAAATCTTGATTTTGGACGAGGCAACCTCATCAGTTGATACCCGTCTGGAACTCTTGATTCAAAAAGCCATGAAGACACTTATGCAAGGTCGAACAAGTTTTGTCATCGCTCACCGTTTATCAACAATCCAAGAAGCAGACAAGATTTTGGTCCTTAAAGATGGACAAATCATCGAACAAGGGAACCATGAATCCCTCCTTGCAGATAAAGGCTTCTATTACGATTTGTATAATAGCCAGTTTGCAGAGAAATAAACAAAAAATCCATCAGTTCATAACTGGTGGATTTTTTCTGAATGTGGAGATCAATAAAAGAGACTTCTCCTATAGGGAAAAGTCTCAAAATCAATATTATTTCTCAGCACGTTGTGTGACGAACATGGCATCTCCGAAACTGAAGAAGCGATAGCGTTCTTGGACGGCGTGTTTATAGGCATCAAGGACAAATTCACGACCAGCAAAGGCTGAAACCAACATCACCAAGGTTGATTTTGGAAGGTGGAAGTTGGTTGAAAAGGCATCTACGACTGTGAATTGATAGCCTGGTTTGATAAAGATATTGGTCCAGCCTGAGTTAGCTTGGAGTTGACCATCGTATTTATTGCCGATAGTTTCCAGTGTTCGGATAGAGGTTGTTCCCACTGCAATGATGCGTCCTCCAGCGGCTTTGACGCTATTGAGAGTATCGGCAGCGTCTTGGCTGAGGGTGTAAAATTCTGAGTGCATCTCATGTTCGTCGACATTATCGACAGAAACAGGTCGGAAGGTTCCCAGTCCAACGTGGAGGGTGAGGTAGACCAGTTTTATACCTTTTGCTTCAATCTTTTGAAGTAATTCAGGAGTGAAATGGAGGCCAGCTGTTGGAGCAGCGGCAGAGCCGTTTTCCTTGGCATAGACTGTTTGGTAACGGTCGCGGTCCTCCAATTTTTCATGGATATAAGGTGGCAATGGCATCTCGCCCAAGCTTTCCAAAACCTCGAGGAAGATACCGTCGTAGCTAAATTCTACAATACGGCCACCGTGATCTAGTTCCTCAGTGATAGTGGCAGTCAAACGGCCATCACCAAAACTGACCTTAGCGCCTACTTTAAGACGTTTCGCAGGCTTAGCCAAAACTTCCCATTGATCCCCTTGGGTATTTTTCAAAAGGAGAAATTCCACATGGCCGTGGGTATCAGGCTTTTCACCATAGAGACGGGCCGGAAGCACACGTGTATTATTCATGACCAAGGCATCGCCAGAGTTAAGCTGGTCGATGATGTGGTCGAAGTGGGTGTCAGTCATTTCCTTGGTTACAGGATCAATGACCAAGAGTTTAGAGGCATCACGTTGTTCCAATGGGGTTTGGGCAATTAATTCCTCTGGTAGTTCAAAATCAAAATCGTTTGTATTCATTGGTTTCCTCGTTTAAAAATTTTCAGCCTTTTCATTATAGCACGATATAGGGCGACCGTCATTAAACTTATCGAGAAAAAGCGCTTGACAAAAAGGCTAAAAAAAGAGATAATAAATAAAAATGGTATATACCAATATTGGGGTGAATAGAATGAAAAAGATTTTAGTTAAAAATCAGGTTGAGGGAGGCAAAGTTGCCTTTGATCTTCTTAAAGAGAGCCTTGCAGCGGGTGCCCAGACGTTGGGATTGGCGACAGGTAGTTCGCCTATCGCCCTTTACCAAGAGATGGTTGAAAGTGACGTAGATTTTTCGAAACTTTACAGCGTCAATTTGGATGAATATATTGGACTAGCACCAGACCATGAGCAGAGCTACCATGCCTTTATGAAGGCTCAACTCTTTGATGCCAAGCCATTTAAGGAGAGCTTCTTGCCTAACGGAATGGCTGAAGATTTGGAGCAGGCGGCTAAGGATTACGATGACGTCTTGGCACAACATGCCATTGACCTGCAAATCCTAGGAATCGGAAGTAATGGACATATTGGCTTTAATGAGCCAGGTACGCCTTTTGATAGTCAAACCCATGTGGTCGACTTGAGGGATAGCACCATTGAAGCTAATAGCCGTTTCTTTGCCAGTCGAGGGCAAGTCCCTACAAAGGCTATTTCGATGGGGATTGCTTCTATTATGGCTGCCAAGAAGATAATCTTGTTTGCCTATGGTGACAAGAAGGCAGATGCCATTTTCAAGATGGTTAAGGGTCCGGTGACAGAGGAAGTGCCAGCTAGTGTCTTACAACATCATCCAGACGTGACTCTTATCTTGGATCAAGCAGCTGCTGCGAAATTGTAGGAGAAAACATGAGTCGAGCAGATGCGAGTTAGGTAATCAGAAAGTTATAGAAAAAAACAGGTTGAGCTAGTGCTACTCAACCTGTTTATTAATGAATAAATATAATATAGATTTTGACTTCAAATATTTACGTTACCTAATTATTACTCATTTTTCATCAATTACCTAAAATTCTTTAGTCGGAATAGTCCCTATTTTTATTGGTAATAAAATCTCTATTTGATATTGTCCATCTTTTATAAAGTGTTTGATATTACCTTGATATTCTTGAACAAGAGCATCAATATTTCGCAACCCCCAGCCATCTTTTTGACGGGATTTACGAGTAGATTTTTCTTTCTCATCAAAATTATTTCTAATATTGATAAAAAGATTTTGTTGAAAGTATCGGATATTAAGTGATAAGTTTCTTTCTTTATTTGGTAGTCTGAGACAAGCTGTAATACTATTGTCTAGGCAGTTTCCTAATATAACAGCTAAAATATCTGGTTGAATAGATAATTCTTGTGGTACAAAGCAATCAATTTCCATTTCTATCTCATCTTTTAAATGATGTAGTTTTTGATTAAGTAAAAAATTAATAGTTTGATTTTTAGAGTAGAAAGTTTGTTCACCTACTATACTATCTGTTAATGAATAAAGATAATCTTTTGCCTCTTCAGGATTTTTCTCTAAAAGCGATAAAAGAGTTAAATGTTTATTTTTTAAGTCATGCCGAAGGCTTTGGAGACGTTGATATTCTTCTTGAGATTGTTGTATTTCTCGAACTTGGAACTGTAATTGTTCTTTTTCCAATTGGTTTTGGTAATATTGCTGCTGTTGACGAGCAAGGTACAGATTAAAATAAAGAGAGGAGAGAGTTAATACAATGATAGATGAGAGAGAAATGATTGACAGGTAATCTGCTCCAAATACCCCTCCTTGAATGGCAGATATTGTAAAAGCAAAGAAAATAGATAAAAGAGGCACGATAAACTGATAAAGCCAGTTTCCCTTAGAAGTAGCAATACGAAGCCTTTGATGGGATAGGAGAAGCTTTCGTAAGATAAGAGTTATTCCTGTAGATAAGAAGAAACTTATTCCGAGATACAAACTAATAGCTTCTAAATTTTTTGATAGTTCCCCTAAAGGTAAAATTAGTTGGATTCCTTGGTTTAGGACAGCTCCTGCTAACAAACTTAGACTAGTTTGTAAAAGAATCCAAAAGGAAGACTGGCGAATAGGATAATCAAAATTGAGACCGATTAGATAGTATTCTAAAATGTTTAGAAGGAGATTACTGACCAAAAAAATACGACTTTCAGAGAATAGGAACACGAGTTCCCCATGAAAAATCAATATGAAAAAAAGGGCTACTAAAGGCTTCTTTTTCATATTGATTTTAGACAATGGTCTATAAAATAACATACTTGCTAGAAATAAATCGTACAAGATACTGATTATTCGTAATCCTACTAACATTAAAAATGCCTTTCACTTAGATAGCTGTAATACTTTTCTTTAAAAGAAAACTGAAACTTTCTACTAATTGGGAGTAGGTGTTCTTCAGTCCCATTTAGTAAAATAGTAACTGTTTTTGAATCAAAGTCTTTGATGTATTTGGGGTTTAAAATATAGGAAGCATGAATTTGAATAAAATAATTAGGGAGTTTTTCCAAAATCTCTTTTGTTTTTAGTAGAGACTTGTAGGTACCTGTCTTTGTGTATATAAATACTGAACGTTTATCTTTCTCAAAAAATACAATATCGCTCGAAGGGACAGAATAATTGTGTTTACCAAATGAGAAGGTAAAAAGTGCTTGGCCTATATCCAAAAAACGCAAAATACGATCCAATACTTTCATTAACTTTTGAGGTTCTATTGGTTTTACGATATAGTCAAAAGTCTGAACTTCGAAGACTTGTTCCATATAATCACGATAACTTGTCACAAAAATAATAGGAATGAAAGGATTAAATTTTCTAATC
This sequence comes from Streptococcus sp., assembly GCA_003521145.1. Taxonomy (GTDB): domain Bacteria; phylum Bacillota; class Bacilli; order Lactobacillales; family Streptococcaceae; genus Streptococcus. Next base: position 7,631 of record DOTL01000083.1, read on the forward strand.
TTTTGTGCTACGTCAATTCCATTGATTCCTGGCATATTGATATCCAAAAAGACACAGTGGATGTCTGGCGTCGGCTGATTTAAGAGTTTTTGTGGATTTGTATAAAGTTTTGTTTCTAGAGGAAATTTATCATAAGGAAGTAAATAATGTTCTAATTGGCTAGCATCTCTATCAGAGTCATCACAAATAGCAACTTTTAACATTGAAAACCTCCTCACTCATTTCTGTATGTTAGTTATAACGTTAAAATGGTCAATTATGACATAATTGTAAGAAAAATGTAAGTTTAGTATACAATATTTTTATTAAAGATGAAAGGAGAATTCCAAATGAAAAACATTCATTACACGAAAATTGATAGTCTATTCTTGGAACAATTTCGGGGTATTCGTACTGTTACTAAGAAAATTCCTACAATTGCTTATGGTCCGGCTATGTTTCAATTGACATCTGCTATTGTTGATGAGGCTGTTCGATTAATAACTAAATATGCAGAACCAATGAGTCTTAATCGCCAATACGAGATTAATTATGAAAACGGAGCGTCGTTCACACACAAACCTTGGGGACATTATCCTGATGAGTGTCCTACATGTGGTAACGGTAAGGAGGAAAATTGGGAAATCTTTTCTCAATACGGAGAAATAAAATTATGACTTTTGAAACGCTCACCATTGAAAATTTAACAAAATCATTTGATAAACAACATTTTGCTAATAACCATATCTTCTTAGAGCTAGAAGCTGCAAAAATCACAGCTCTTATAGGACATAATGGTGCTGGTAAATCAACTCTTTTAAAGCAAATGATTGGTTTTATTAAGCCTGATCAGGGAGATGTTCACTACGGAGATATTTCTTTTATACATAACCGTAAACAAGCTCGAACAATGATGAGCTATATGTCACAACAGTATGCACCTCTTGAAAAATTAACTGTTGAGCAAAATTTAGAGATGATTGGAAGAATGAGAGGGTTAAGTACCTCAGAACTCCAAAAAGAAATTGAGCACCTTCTAGCAGATCTGGAAATAGTAGAATACCGTGATAAAAAAGGGAAGAATCTTTCAGGAGGCTTAAAACGGCTTACATCTTTTGCCATGGCATTAATTGGCTCTGCTGATATCATGCTTCTTGACGAACCAACCAACGATGTTGATCCTGTACGTCGTGAAAAACAGTGGCGATTATTACAAAAACTGGCTTATAAAGGACACACTATTATCATTGTTACCCACAATCTACTAGAAGTTGAAAAATATGCGGATAATTTTGCTCTTTTTAACCATGGTAAATTATTAAAATCTGGTCCAGTACACCAAATGTCTTATAAAAATCATTATCAAATTTCTTTCAATTTTGTTAGTAAAGAATTTTTAAGTCTATTCGAACATTTTACGATGGTCAATGGTTGTGTTTGTCAGATGGAAATTGAAGAAAGTGAATTAACCCGAATACTCATTCAAGTTAAGGAAGGTATAGAAAAAGGGCTTATTTCAAACCTTTCAGTTAAGATGAAAACATTATCTATTTCCGATCTTTATAAAGAGGAGGTTGTTAACTGATATGACTCAATTTTTTTACTTACTTCGTTGGAACTATCTTCGACAAAAAAATCTATTCATTCTATTCACACTAGCTCAAGTGCTTTTGTCCGTTTCACTTCTTTTTGGGTATCCGTTGGTAATTGGTAAGATGGACACAACAACTGCTTACTATCTTGCCTCTGGATCAGTTTTAATGGGAGTTATTTCTATTGGCTGTACGATTTCATCTCCTGTTATAGCCAATGCCAAGTCAGAAGGTCATGTGGACTATATTCGAGCTTTACCTATTCCTAGAATTCTAATTTCTTTAGCTGACCTATGTATATGGTTAATTGCTATTTTACCAGGTGTATTCTTCACTTTTTTATTAGGCTGTCTTCGCTTTTCTGTCCAATTAAATTTGTCAATTTTGTCTGTTTTTGTGATGTTACTTATTTGCCTAACAATGATTAGTCTAGGATTTTCAATTGCTTATATATTTTCCCAAAATATTGTCACGCTAATGTCTCAGCTTATTTTAATGATTGGTCTTATGTTTTCACCAATCATGTATCCGGCAGGTCGTCTTCCAGATTGGTTAGATAAACTTTATTTTCTACTTCCATTTGTCCCTTCTGCGAATCTTCTTAGAGCTAGCTTTTATAGACATGGAACTGTTTCGCTTGTAGATATAGGAGTTCTTATTTTCTGGATTTTTCTGACACAACTGCTTATCTTAGGGACACTACAGAAAGAGTTGTAATACTATCTTATGGAAAACAATCTTACGAAACTCAGGTTTAGACATCTGGTACTCAGCCTTTTTCTTTTGTGACAATTCTCCTCCAAACAAATCAATTGCCTAGTCCTCTTTGATAGCGGTATAATAGTTAAGTTGATTTTGACTATCAAACAACAGATATAGATATTTCATAAAGAAAGAGGACATACAATGGCAAAACCTATTCGAGTATTGCTTTATTATAAATACCTTCCCATCGAAAACGCTGAGCAATTTGCGGCTGACCACTTGGCTTTCTGTAAGTCAATCGGCCTCAAAGGACGCATCTTGGTTGCTGACGAGGGAATCAATGGAACGGTTTCTGGGGACTATGAAACCACTCAAAAATATATGGACTACGTCCACAGCCTTCCAGGAATGGAGGACCTCTGGTTCAAGATTGATGAGGAAGAAGAGCAAGCCTTCAAGAAGATGTTTGTTCGTTACAAGAAGGAAATCGTCCACCTTGGTTTAGAGGATGACAACTTTGACAGCGACATTAATCCACTTGAAACTACAGGTGCTTACTTGTCACCAAAAGAGTTTAAATATGCTCTTTTAGATGAGGATACTGTTGTCCTCGATACACGTAACGACTATGAGTATGACCTTGGTCACTTCCGTGGAGCCATTCGTCCAGACATTCGCAACTTCCGTGAATTACCACAATGGGTCCGCGATCATAAGGAAGAGTTCATGGATAAGCGCGTGGTTGTTTACTGTACTGGTGGTGTCCGCTGTGAGAAATTCTCAGGTTGGATGGTCCGTGAGGGCTACAAAAATGTTGGTCAATTGCACGGTGGTATCGCAACTTACGGAAAAGATCCAGAGGTTCAAGGGGAGCTTTGGGATGGTAAGATGTATGTCTTTGACGAGCGTATTGCCGTTGACATCAACCATGTAGATCCTGTTGTTGTCGGTAAGGATTGGTTCGATGGTACGCCTTGTGAACGCTATGTCAATTGCGGTAACCCATTCTGTAACCGTCGTATCCTTGCTTCGGAGGAAAATGAAGGCAAATACCTCCGTGGCTGCTCACATGAATGCCGTGTTCATCCACGTAACCGTTATGTCACTGAAAATGGTTTGAGTCAAGAAGAAGTTGTCGCACGCCTTGCGGCTATTGGTGAAAGCTTGGATGTAACACCTGCTTAAGTTTAAATAGAGAAGAGGCTGAGAGAAATCTTGGCTTTTTATTTTGCAATTTATTTCTAAAATTATGATATATATATTGCAATTAGAAATATATAGTGTATAATTAAGATGAAAATAGCTGGTGAACCTAATCAATTTCAACGATAATATCAGATATGATGTAAAGGAGGGGGCATGTGGCAAAGAATTTACGTTTAAAAGCAGCTCGAGCAGAGCATGATATGACCCAGGGTGACTTGGCAGAAGCTATAGGTGCAACAAGACAAACCATAGGTTTGATTGAAGCTGGAAAGTACAATCCCAGCCTAGCCTTATGCATTGCTATTTGCAAGACACTGGATAGGACTTTGGATCAACTGTTTTGGGAGGATTAGGAAGGAAGTAAATACGATGAAATTCAAACTGATTAATAATAAGGTTACAGATGAACGCGAAAAAGCTCTAAATAATAAGGTTGCTGCTGAATGTTTTTACATAATGATTGCAGGGACGCTTGTATGCATAGTCTATGGCTCCCTCTTTAACAATGGTGTCATCTCTGCTGATTACTTACTTTATCCATTGTTGATAAGTAGTATTTGGTCTATTTATAGAGCTGAACGTCTTGATGTAAATGCTTTTGGTAGTTCGAGTATAACAGTCTTAGGTTGTTTACTGGTGACTGGGCTTATCACGCTTATGATAATGTCAGCTAACTATCGGTACAACCATGGTATCTATCATAATAATCCCCTGGATCCTAGATATCTCATGACTTGGCCACTTACTTATATCATTTATGTTCCCTTTGTCTTTTTGGTGAATTGGGCTCTCACAGCACTGGGGAGATACGAGAGAAGACGTCTTGAAAAACATCTAGACGATTTGGAGAATGAAGTATAAATAGTGAGAGAATCAGACCGTTCTTTTTGTTCTGATTTTTTTGTGTTATAATGGTTCCTAAAACTAAGGAGGTCACGTATGCTACTAACTGAATTTGATGCAAATAGACAAGCGATTATAAATCCCGAGGCCTTACATGAGCCTCTTGAAGGTTTTCCTAAAATAGCTGTATCCTGTTTTTCTCGTTTGACCTTTCAACGAATGCTTGAGATGTTTCCCCATGAACTTATCTATGAAACATCCATGGCGAATGTGGCTATTCCGATTTATAAGCTTGTTATTGATGATAATGAGTTGGCCATTTTTAATGCACCTGTAGGCGCCTCTGCCTGTGTGGGTATTTTAGAGGATATTTTTGTCTTGGGAGCTGATAAACTTGTACTTTTTGGTACTTGTGGGGTGCTTGATGAAGATATTAAAGAGACTTCTATTATTATTCCTAGTCATACCCTTAGAGATGAAGGGACGAGTTTTCACTATGTGGAAGCCAGCGATGAGATTGCGGTAAATGTGGGTGTTTTAGACCATTTTCGTTCCTATCTCAATGAACGTCAGATTTCTCATAAGGAAGGCAAGGTTTGGACAACTGATGGCATTTACCGTGAGACGAATGGTAAACTCAAAGCTCGAAAGGCAGCAGGAGCCATTTGTGTGGATATGGAGTGTTCTGCTGTTGCAGCTTTAGCAAAGTTTAGAGGTGTTGACATCTGCCACTTCTTCTATGCTGCGGACCACCTTTCTGAAGGTAATTGGGACGCCCGTAACTTGATGAATCATATGGACTTGGATGAAAAGGACAAGATAGCTTTATTAGCTTTGGAGTTTGCGTGTGATTGGAGCAGAAATTAAAAACCTTACTTTTCAAAGTTTATTATTTGTAATCATTCTAAATAACTGTTACAATATTATTTAGAATGATTCTAAATAAGGAGTGTGAAATTGGAAGATAAGAATTTTGCAGAACGTTTAAATATTTTGAGAGCAGGAGTGTTGGGGGCCAATGATGGCATCATTTCCATTGCGGGAGTGGTTATCGGTGTGGCCAGTGCGACATCAAACATCTGGTTCATCTTGATTTCTGCCTTATCAGCGATTTTTGCCGGTGCCTTTTCAATGGCAGGTGGTGAATATGTTAGTGTATCAACGCAAAAAGATACCGAAGAAGCTGCCATCGCTAAAGAACAAGCCCTCTTGGACCGTTCTCCTGAGGCAGCTAGAGAGAGTTTGTATCAAACCTTCCTCAGTCAGGGGGATTGCGAAACAGTAGCGAAAGTCAAGGTCAGTCAAGCCTTCAGTAAAAATCCTATTAGGGTCTTGGTTGAAGAAAAATATGGAGTTGATTTAGAAGAAATCACTAATCCATGGCATGCTGCCGTATCTAGTTTCTTGTCCTTTTCAGTTGGTTCCTTGCCACCAGCACTAGCTATCTTGCTTTTCTCAGAGCCTTACCGTATTCCTGTAACAGTGGTTGTGGTTGCACTGACCTTAATCTTGACTGGTTATATCAGTGCCAAGCTTGGAAAAGCACCTATTAAACAAGCGATGTTGCGTAACTTGACCGTAGGACTCTTGACCATGCTAGTGACCCATGTGGTTGGTCATATCTTCCATGTGAATGTGTAATTGTTAGTAATATGAGTCTACCTTTTAGGTAGGCTTTTTTAGTCTACTAGACCAGGCTTATCCATGGTACAATAGGGCTATGCGTTTAGATAAATTATTAGGACAAGCGGGCTATGGTTCTCGCAATCAGGTCAAGAAACTCATTCGTAGTCGGCAGGTATATGTGGATGGTGTCTTGGCGGATCGTGATAATCTTAATGTGGATGCTAGTCTTCAAAACATCACGGTATCTGGTAAGGAACTGGAGCATGTGCCAGAAGTCTACTACCTAATGAACAAGTCGTCAGGGGTGGTAACAGCTCGAAAGGACAAGGAACACCAAACAGTCATTGATTTGATTAAGCCTGAAGATCAGCGAGAGGGGCTTTATCCTGTTGGGCGATTGGATAGAGATACGGAAGGATTGGTGCTGATTACTAACAATGGCCCCTTGGGCTTTGCCATGCTTCACCCACGTTATCATGTGGCTAAGAGGTATTATGTTGAGGTTAATGATATTCTGGGGTCTGATGCACCTGCATTTTTTGAGTCTGGTGTTGTTTTTGAAGATGGTACTGTTTGTCAATCAGCTCAGCTGGAAATTTTAAGTTCAGCGAGTGACAAGAGCTGTGCTCAAATTACGATTTCGGAAGGTAAGTTTCATCAAGTGAAAAAGATGTTCTTGGCTTATGGAGTCAAGGTGACCTATCTTAAGCGTATTTCTTTTGGAGAGTTTAAACTTGATGAAGGGATAGCTGTAGGTTCCTACCGAACGTTAACTGAAGCAGAAAAAGTAATCTTGCGTACATATCTGGGCTAGTCATTTCTTCTTATTAAGGTATGATAGGAACTTTCAATCTCCTGATAGGTCTATCCTATCACCAGGCTTAATACTGTAAGGCCTATAACGACGGTCTTTTCTAGGGATATAAGTAAAACTTATGACATTATATAAGTTTTTTTAATTTCTCAAGCCTTGTTTCTGGTGGTATGATGGTATCAATTCGATTGAGAACTGAAGTAAGTCAGGAGCAATGACCAGGTCTAATCAGAGAGGGATGTTCATTATGACAGAAGCATTTTATGATCATTTAGCAAAGACGCGTCATCAGATTCACCAACATCCAGAGGTATCTGAGGAGGAGCATGAGACGACAGTCTTTTTGAAAGGCTATTTGAGAAATCTAGGTATTGAGTCTTTAAATTATCCCTTGAAGACAGGACTTATCGCTGAGATTGGGTCAGGTTATCCGATTATTGCTTTGCGTGCTGATATTGATGCCCTACCGATTAAGGAAAAGACAGGACTTCCTTATGCCAGCGACAATGGGGCCATGCATGCTTGTGGTCATGACTTTCACCAGACCTCCCTTCTTGGAGCTGCTCAGCTTTTAAAAGAAAGAGAAGCAGAGCTTAAGGGAACCGTTCGATTGATTTTCCAACCAGCCGAGGAAAATTTCCAAGGGGCCTATCAGGTCATCGAAGCGGGTGGTCTTGACGGTGTGTCAGCTATCATTGGTTATCACAATAATCCTCACTTGAAACCTGGTCAGATTGGTCTTCGTTCAGGTGCCATCATGGCTGGAGTAGAACAATTTAGGGTTGATGTTAAGGGTGTTTCTTCCCATGCGGCCCGTCCTGATTTGGGTGTGGATACGGTCTTGGTCACTACGACCATCATCAACAATTTACAGCAGATTGTGGCTCGTACGGTATCGCCTTTTGAATCAGCAGTATTGTCAGTTACTCATATCGAAGTTGGAAATACCTGGAATGTTCTTCCAGCAGCGGGCTTTTTCGAAGGAACGATTCGTACCTTTGAGCCTAAGGTTCGTGAAGATGTCATTGCCCGCTTTGAAAAAGTTGTTCAGGCGACAGCGGATCAGTTTGGTGCTCAAGTTGACATTACTTGGGGTAATTCACCTTACGTGACCTACAATGACCGTACTCTCACACCACTCATCTTTGAAAATTCTAAGACCTTTGCAGAAGTGATTGAAACTTTGCCATCAACAGGGGGCGAAGACTTTGCGGCCTATCAAAAGGAAATACCAGGAGTCTTTGCCTTTATCGGCTCTAATGGTGAAGAAAATGCACCAGACTGGCACCATGATGATTTCCTTGTGAAAGATGAGGCCTTGCCAGTAGCTGTGAATTACTATGTGGAAAACGCCCTTTTCCTACTTGACTATTTTAAGGAGAAAGGCAAATGACCATTCCCTTAATCGGAATTAGCAGTAATGAAAAACCTGTTAGGGTGTTGAGAGTTTCACTGATGCTCCATTTATAGGTATTCAGTGGCATCCCGAGTTCCTCTTGGGCCATAAGCAATTAGCAGACCAAGGACTCTTTGATTATTTTGTCAAGAGTTTTAAATAAGGTTTTAGGGCTTTAAATTGGTGCCACTTTTGAAGTTGAAAAGGAGGACGTGCCTAAGGAGAAATATTCTTTTGTTCATTTAGTTTACACTTAAGAACCCAGCCGATTGGTTGGGTTCTTTTGTCGTATTTTAGAAGTAAGATTTCAGGACTTAAAAGGGGGGTGAAAATTTTTCACTTGCTATTTTTGAGCTTTTTAGATAAAACGAAAGCGTTATCATCTAAAAAAATAGATAGGAAGTGGTCAAGTCATCTTTATGATGGTTGACCTTATAACTTCCGAATAAGGAGAAACGTATGTTAATTGGTATTCCAAAAAAAATCAAAAACAACGAGAATCGTGTGGCTCTAACACCTGCTGGTATACAAAGTCTTGTAGATAAAGGTCATGAAGTTCTTATTGAAACCAATGCAGGTCTTGTATCTGGCTTTACGGATGCAGACTACGAAAAACAAGGTGCTAAAATTGTTGCAACTGCTGCTGAAGCCTGGGCAACTGAGATCGTGGTTAAGGTTAAGGAGCCTCTTGCTGCATAATATGGCTTCCTTCGTGAGGATCTTTTACTCTTTACCTACTTGCACATGGCAGCAGCTCCAGAATTTGCAGATGCTAGGTCAATGCCAAGACAACAGGTGTGGCCTATGAAACAGTACGTAGCCAAGAAGGTCACCTACCACTTATGGTTCCAATGAGTGAAGTAGCAGGACGTATGGCCGTTCAAATCGGTGCACATTTCTTGACCAAACAAGAAGGTCGATCTGGTGTTCTCCTGGGTGGTGTACCTGGCGTTCCTAAAGGTAAAGTAACTATTATCGGGGGTGATGTCATAGGGACACATGCAGCCCGTATTGCCCTTGGACTTGGAGCTCAAGTGACTATTCTTGATATCAGTGCCAAACATTTGTCTGTCCTTGAAGAAGTCTTTGGTAGCCAAATTCAAACACTGATGTCAAATTCGTTTAACATTGAAGCTAGTGTTCGTGATGCTGACATGGTTATCGGTTCTTTTCTTATCCCAAGGGTAAAAGCACCGAAACTCGTTACCGATGATATGGTTAAGCAAATGCATCCAGGTTCTGTTATTGTTGACGTTGCCGTTGACCCCAAGGTGGGGTTATTGAAACTGTGGATCGCGTGACCACTCATGATGAGCCTGTTTATGAAACACAAGGTGTCCTTCACTATGCCGTTGCCAATATTCCACGAGCTGTGGCTCGTACATCAACCATTGCCCTTACTAATGTCACTTTGCCTTATATCGAAGCCCTTGCAGAAAAAGGATTCAGAAAAGTCATTAACGACGACGAAGGTCTTTGTCAAGGGGCTACAACCTACCAAGGTCACATCACTAGTCACCCGGTTGCAAAGGGTCTAAACAGAGAGTATACCTCAATTGATGAATTGGCATAACTAGAATATTTAGCATAAACAAAAAGGAGTCACACCATGATTTGGTTGACTTTTTTTGCGGTCTGAGATAAGAAGTGAATTATCTTTTTGCTAGTTGATGGGTAAGTATTCGCAAAGGATGGATTTTTTCTAATTTTGTCTTATTTTATGTCATAATGAGTAGAAATATTAAGGGGAGTAATGAGTATCTATAATGCTTGCCATTAGGAGGTTTTACCGTGGCCAACCATATTCGTGTGATCACAGCAATTGTTTTCTCTCAACTTCTCGTTCTTTATTTTGGTTTTCGTATGGATGTATCTTTGACTGAACTGCTAACTACAGTGGTTTTAGCATCCCTGGTTGCGATTATTTATCATGTGAAGCTTGTTCGTAAGATAGGAGCTAATATTTCTTTTGAGACTTTTTGGAAGAACTGTGACAAACTTTTTAGAAAAAATGCTGTGCTGTTGGCTATTTTACTTTGTGACCTGCTTATTTTTAAAGGTGGGGATTTCATAGCCTTTATTCTTTGGCAGGTTACCTTTCTTGTCTTGGTAAGTATTATCATCATGGCATCAAATAATGCACCGGACGCATGATAATACTTAAGTCTTGCAAGGGTTAAGTGATATGTCCGACCTTGCCATTTACTCGCTATTTTATCGATATGCTAAGGAGTATAAGGTCTATATTTTTGATAGAAAGAACCATATCGAAGAAGGTATTTCAATTGAAAATATGGCTGATGACCTCTACCATTCTTTACAAGAATTGCATATTGCTAATGCCTCTATCATAGGCATATCACAAGGTGGTATGATTGCTCAGCTGTTTGCTATCAAGTATCCTAAAAAGGTGACTAGTCTGGTGTTAGCTCTGACATTCTCTCTAAATAATACTATTAGTAGAGAAACCATCAGAGGGTGGATAGAGATGGCTAAAAATGGTGAGATGGCTAAGCTCAATAAGGATTCAATGTATAAAACATTTTCGTCTCCTATTTTAAAGAAATTATATGTGATTAATAAACTATTCTTGAGGACTGTAAGTGTTGAAAAACAAGAACGATTTGTCCGTTTAGCCAAGTCAATTCTTGAGTTTGATTGCCATAAGTCCCTTGATAAAATCACCTGCCTGACCCTTGTCTTGGGAGCTAAAAAAGATTTGGTTCTGGGAGTGGATGGTGCAAGGGAACTTGCCAATGGAATCCCAAATGCTTCCTATCACGAATTTGACAAACTGGGACATGTGGCCTTTGTTGAAAGTAAGCAATTTAATAAAATGATATTAGAATTTCTGCGAAAGAATGATTAGGTAGTGAACTGATAGAAATCTATTAATAGAATGAGAAAGCGGTTGTGACAAAAACTGTAGCCTTTTTATTTTCCAGTTCAGATATGTGCGGTCTGAAAAATTAAGTGATACAATGTCAATGAATAGGAGGATACAGAAATGTTGAACTATGATTTGATTGTTATCGGTTTCGGTAAAGCCGGTAAAACTTTGGCTGCTAAGATGAATGTAGCTGGTAAGAAAGTTGCTGTTATCGAGCGCAGTAAAGCGATGTATGGTGGTACTTGCATTAATATTGCGTGTATCCCAACTAAGACAATGATTGTTGCGGCTGAGAAGGGCTGGTCATTTGACGACACCATGAAAGAACGTGGTGCAGTGACTAGTCGTCTTAATGCTAAGAATTATAAAATGTTGGCAGACAATGGCGTTGATGTCATTGATGCAGAGGCACATTTTGTGTCAAATAAGGTCATTGAAGTGGTGGCTGGTGATGACCGTCAAGAGCTTACAGCTGAGACTATTGTTATCAATACAGGCGCTGTGTCTAATGTCTTGCCTATTCCTGGCTTGACAACAACTAAGCATGTTTACGACTCAACTGGCATTCAAACTCTTGAAGCTTTGCCAAAACGCTTGGGTATCCTAGGTGGTGGTAATATCGGTCTTGAATTTGCTGGCCTTTATAACCGTTTGGGTAGTCAAGTGACTGTCTTGGATGCAGCGACTAGCTTCTTGCCACGTGTAGAGCCATCTATTGCTAAGTTGGCCAAGCAATACATGGAAGAGGACGGCATTGTCTTTGAGCAAGGTGTTAGAACATCTGAAGTTAAGAATGACGGTGATGAAGTTGTCGTTGTTACTGACAAAGGGGACTTCCGTTTTGATGCGCTCCTCTATGCGACAGGACGCAAGCCTAATATTGAACCCCTTCACTTGGAAAATACTGATATTGCCTTGACTGAACGTGGTGGTATCCAGGTTAATAAGCATTTGGAAACAAGTGTTCCAGGTGTCTTTGCGGTGGGTGATGTTAATGGCGGACTTCAATTCACTTATATCTCACTAGATGATTTCCGCATTGTCTTTAATTACCTAACTGGTGATGGTAGCTATAACCTTGAAACGCGTGGAGCTGTTCCAACTGCTTTGTTCCTCAATCCACCTTTGGCACAAGTTGGTCTTACTGAAGATCAAGCTAGAGTAGCAGGTGGACCGGTTGCTGTCAAGGAACTTCCAGTTGCTGGCATGCCTCGTGGCCATGTTAATGGCGATTTGCGCGGTGCCTTCAAAGCTGTGGTAAATCCTGAAACTAAGGAAATCTTGGGTGTGACCCTCTTTGGTCAAGAATCTCATGAAATTATCAATCTAATTACCCTTGCTATGAACCATCATATTCCATACACAGATTTGTCTAAACAAATCTTTACTCATCCAACTATGGCTGAGAACTTAAACGATTTGTTTGCGATATAACATAAAAAGAGCCGAGAGGTGATGTGCACCCCAAAAGTTAGA